>JAFRTA010000009.1 GCA_017427315.1 Clostridia bacterium | reverse complement strand
TCCACATTTCTGTGAAAACTCTAATTCCTTGGTTTGTCTTTAACTTAATGACATTGTCCCTGCGGCGGGTCGATTTTTTTCGGTAGCCGGATTGGTCGAATACGGTAAAGACACAGTATTATCGGTTGTCTGCGTTTGGCAGAAGACGAAAAGACCATTGATACTCTCCGATAGGCAATTCGTATTCTTTTTCCGGTTCCGGTCCGCAGGAATGCGAGCCCAGCCCGCGCATGCGGTGATCGAGATAAAGATATTTCCTGTTGCATTTTTCAAGCTCGTCGCAATGCCGTGCACGGTCGAGCGCATCAAGCGTAAAATCGTGCAGAGAAAAAGAGAAAACTCCTTCTGCCGTCAGTTTCCGGCGCGCGCCGAAAACCGTCACCCGACGGCAATCTCCGTGGTTCCCCGTTTCCTGCGGAACGTCGTAGGAAAAATTCATTTCCGATACGGTTGCCTGATAGATTCCGATCGGTGCGTTTGCTTTGCAGTCCGAATAATTTTCAAACGGCCCGCGGCCAAGCCAACGGCAGCTCTCATAATCAGAAGGCAAATCGAAAACAACGCCGACGCGGGGAAGAATTGCAGGCATATCATTGCCGTACGGAATCATTCTGACGGAGATATCAGTTTTGCCTTCTGCGGAAACAGTATACTTCAAAGAAGTATCGAACCCCCAATCGTGACTGAAGGGAAGAAATTTTCCGACGGCTGTTATCGTTACGTGCTCGGGTTCGTCTGTGAAGCTGACGGTATGACAACCGAAGCGCATGGACGGGACCAGCTTATCCCGCCAGTCTTCACCGTGGTTCGGGGGAAATATAGCGCCGTCGTTATCCGTTGGCGCGCGGTAGCAGTTCAGACGCATCGGCGAATCGAGTATCACGTTGCCGCCGACTTTTATTTCAGACAGAAGACCGTCTGAAACTACTGCGGAAAAACCATCCGCAACGATCCTGATACCATGATCGAAAACGGAAACAGTATGAATAAAAGCGGGATATTCATCCAAAGGTTTCGGAATATCGGCAAGGATCTTCTGTTTATGCGCGATTTGATCGCCGTTTTTGCAGAAAATACAGTCCGCTGTGATAAGTCCGACGAGTCTTTCGGTTTTGAGATCAATAGGAATAAACCGTCGCTCCCGAGCGTGAAGACCGTCAAGAGATACTTCTCCCCCGCGCACGGTTATTCCGTCGGCGGAAACGGTCCATTTCAGTACGACGCCGTCGAACGTATTAAAATCAAAGGTATTTTTTACCTCGACGCCGTCGGAATGCCAGCGTACATAAATCGGAGCAGAGACCTCTCGCAGTTCCCCCCAGGCGGGCTTCGGCGTTCCGTCGCTTGTATGATATCCGTCGAGAGAGAAATTTGACCAATGATAAACGTCAGGGAAATCACCGCCGTAAAGATAACGCGGTTTGCCGTCTTTACCCTGCCGGAAAAAGCCGTGGCTCTTGAATTCCCATACGTATCCGCCGCAGCAGTGTTCGTTTTCATAGACCCAGTTCCAGATATCTTCAAGACCGCCGGGACTGTTGCCCATGGCGTGCGCGTATTCCACCATCAGAAGAGGCCCGTTTTTCGGAACGGAATCCCGGAGCGTCTGCATCGGCATATAACCGGTTGAACAGAAATTTCCGCCGCAGACCGCAGGAGAATCAACGTCGTTCAAAGGCTTTTTTATATCCTGATCGCGAAGCCATAACGCGCATTTTTCAGCGTTTTTCCCTCTGCCGCATTCATTCCCGAGAGACCAGATATTGATGCAGGTTTCGTTTTTGTCTATGGCGTACATGCGGGAAATGCGATCGAAAAAAGCGTCAAACCATTCGTCGTCCCGATTCAGCGCTCCCTGGTCTCCGGTACACTCCGCTCCGTGACTTTCGCAGTCCGCTTCATCCATAACGTAAATGCCGAGCTCAGAGCAAAGCTCATAGAACAGCGGCTGATTCGTATAATGAGAGCAACGGATCGCGTTCAGGTTGCACGATTTGATATCAAGCAGTTCTTTTTCGATCTGTTCTGCCGTAATCGCACGACCGGTGCGCGCGTTGTTTTCATGCCTGTTCACGCCCTTGAGCGTGATCGGCGTTCCGTTCATCAAAAGACGACAGCCTTTTATTTCACTTTTTGCTATTCCGATACGTTTGGTATGCGTCTCTATGACCGACCCGTTCTGCAAAATTTCAATATACAACCAATATAAATAAGGCTGTTCCGCATTCCATGCAACGGCGTTTTCAACAGGCAGATGAACCGAAGCGGATGCGATAACGGGGTTTTCGCGCAGTACGCAGACGTTCCCACGCGCATCGCAAACCGTAAAACGGATCACGGACGGCGTTTCACCGACGCTGCAGGAATACTTTACGATAAACCCCGTGGAGTCGGACAATACGGTATAATCCCATAACGCGGTCGCTCCGGTTCTGATGAGCATAACGTCGCGAAAAATTCCGCTTGCCATAAGCATGTCCTGGTTTTCCAGATAAGACGCGTCGGAAAAGGTATAGACTTTTACGGCTAAAAGATTTTCGCCCGGCTGAAGCGCGTCGGTTACGTCAAATTCCGCGGGAATCCTGCTGCCCTTGGAAAAACCGATATACCGACCGTTCAGCCAGACAAAATAAGCGTTATCCACGCCGAGAAAGCGCAGGATCGCCCGATCCTGCGCGCAATATTCGGCGCTGAACGTTTTGCGGTAAAGCCCGACCGGATTATCTCTGTGGATATAGGGAGGGTCATAAGGAAAACAATATCGGACGTTCGGGTAATAACAGCTCCCGTATCCGTGAAACTGCCACATGGAAGGCACCGGAAGCGTATCCCATGTTCCGTCGTCGTAAGAGGGCTCGTAAAACGGCTCGAGCGTGTCTTCCGCCAGATAACGGAATTTCCAAGCTCCGTTCAGAATCCGTATACGATCGGATTCTGAAACGTTTTTATGCGTAACGCCGCGTTTCTGCGCGGGGATAAGAAGGGTGCGCGCCGGGATTCTGTTTTCGCCGAGCATGTGTGGGTTTGCGATGTATTCTTTCGGATACGTCTTGTTTCCGGGCTTCATAACGATTCTCCCTGCATCAACGTTTATCGATCGATCAAAGCTTGCTTCTGATGATTTTTCCGCTTGTCGTTTTCGGCAGCTCGTCGCGGAAGACGACGATGCGCGGATACTTATACGGAGCGGTATGTTCTTTTACGTAATTCTGGATTTCTTTCTTGAGCGCTTCCGTTCCTTCGGTCCCCTTCGTAAGTACGATACTCGCTTTTACGACCTGACCGCGTACTTCGTCCGGCGCGGCTGAAACGCCGCATTCGAGAACGTAAGGCAGCTCCATGATAACGCTTTCGATTTCAAACGGCCCGATACGGTAACCGGACGATTTGATGACGTCGTCCGCCCTGCCGACGTACCAATAGAATCCGTCCTCATCTCTCCATGCCAAGTCGCCGGTATGGTAATAACCGTCCCGCCAATTCTTTGCGGTCGCTTCCTCATCTTTGTAATAATATAATGCGAGGCCGCAGGGTAAACCGTTCCGGATTCCGATAACGACTTCTCCGGGTTCGCCGTCGGGAACGTCGTTTCCGTCTTTATCGATCAGATGAATATCGTATATCGGATTCGGTTTTCCCATGGAACCGATTTTATGCGGCGCGCCGATCATATTGCAGATAATCACAGCGGTTTCCGTCTGACCGAAGCCCTCCATAATCTGAAGACCGGTCAGTTTTTCAAACTGATGATAAACTTCCGGATTCAGCGCCTCGCCTGCCGTCGTCATTCGTTTGACGGATGACAGATCGTATTTCGAGATATCTTCCTTAATCATCATGCGAAGCATCGTCGGCGGCGCGCAGAAGGTCGTGATATGGTATTTCGCAAACATGGGAAGAATATCCTCTGCATGAAAACGGTCAAAATCATAGACGAACATCGGCGCTTCACAGAACCACTGACCGTAAAGCTTCCCCCATGCGGATTTTGCCCAGCCGGTGTCGGAAATCGTAAAATGCAGACCGTCCGGGTCGACGTTATGCCAGAATTTCGCCGTCATAAAATGTCCGAGCGCAAGCTTGTGGCTGTGCGCAGCGATTTTCGGATTCCCGGAGGTGCCGGAGGTGAAATACATCAGCATCAGGTCATCGCCCTGCGGAGAAGCGTCTGTGCGCTCAAAATGCGAAGAAAACAACGTATATTCTTCATCGAAAGTGCGCCATCCGTCTCGTTTTCCGTTCACGACCAGTTTTTGAATCTCAGGAAACTGCCGGGCGGCGATATCGACCTCGTCGGCAGTCGTTCCGTCGGCAGTGCAGAGAATCGCAGAGACGCCTGCAGTGCTGAAACGGTATTCCAGATCGTGCGCCTGAAGCTGATTCGTTGCCGGGATCGCGATCGCGCCGAGTTTATGCAAACCGATGATTGCATACCAGAACTGATAATGACGTTTCAGGATCAGCATGACGCGGTCGCCTTTTTTGATGCCGAGAGATTTGAAATAATTCGCGCACTGCGAGGATGCGCGGCGAACGTCGGTAAAGGTGATGCGTCGCTCGTTTTTATTTTTATCCACATGGATCATGGCGAGTTTTTCGGGGTCTTTATAGGAAATCTCATCGATCACGTCAAAGGCGAAGTTGAATTTTTCCGTATTTTTGTACGTGACTTTTACGGGCGTTCCGTTTTCGTTCGTCTCGAAATCAACGTATTTTTGCCAAACGCGCGGTTTGGTATCCGTATCTTCAACCTTTGCGGTATCGATTGCCTTCGGATGGTATAACTCCGGGATCGGCTCTCCGGTCGGATTCAATACGATTGCGTAGAAAATGCAGTCTTTGCCGCCGCAGGCGATCATGCCGTGAGGTTTATCCGAATCATAATAAATCGAATCGCCGGGTCCCAGAATTTCTTTGTGACCGCCGACCTGCACCATAAGCTGCCCGTCGACGACAATATCGAGTTCCTGGCCCGCATGCGTCGTCAGCTCGATGTCTCTGCTCTGCGCTTCAAGACTGAATTTGCTTTTCACATAGAGAGGCTCGGCGATCCTGTTCTGAAAAGCATACGCCATATTATAATACGTCATGCCGTGCGCGTTGGAGACCTTCTGCCCGTTTCCGTTCCGGGTGACGGTATAGGAAGCCAGATTCGGACTGACGCCTTCGATGATTTCGGTAACATTGACGTTGAAGACTTTCGCGCAGCGATAGATGAACGCAAAGGTAAGATCGCCCTCGCCGGATTCGTTCGCAAGGTACTCGTCAACCGATACGTCCGTCGCAAGCGCCATTTCTTCCGGCGTTTTTCCTTCGATTTCCCGCAGCTCACGGATGCGGTCCGCCATCTCCCTGATTTTATAATCAAGTCCGTTGATTGTGTTTGCCATAAAAAACTTCCTTTCCTGTCGGGACAAAAAAACTCGCCCCAAAGCTTTGATCTTTGAGACGAGCATTCTGTTAAATACCCGCGGTACCACTCAAATTGCGCGTTACGCGCCGCTCAGGCTCATGCAAGCCGTATGCATTTACGCAGCAATCACGGGAAGGGTCTACTTTCGTTCCGAAAAACGATTTCTTCCTTCCGGCTCGGAAGCTACAGCCGAAGCGCGAATGCCGACAGCTTTCACCGACCGCCGTCTCTCTGCAAGGCATCGTTCGCAAGGGCCCTCTTCGTTATCGCCTTTATTTTCGTAAATTATATATCACGAGTGATGTTTTGTCAATAGAAAAAATCGATTATTTTTCCCGATTATTCAATTGATTTCAAGATTTCAAGCGTCTCACGCAAGCCTGCTTCAAGCGAATACTTTCCCCGGAAACCGAGCGAACGAAGCTTCGTATTGTCAAGTATACAGTTCTGCGGTTTGGAAAACCCCTTTTTTTCGATATCATCGGGAAGGTCAAAAACGACTTCCGTACCGCATATGCCGGCCGCGGTCTGTGCTACCTGGGCAATGGAAGCGATTGAATTTTCGTTTGATACGTTATAAGCCTCACCGTTTTTCCCGCGCTTCACAATCAGGAAAAGTCCTGCGACGGCGTCGATGACGTAACAATACGTTCTGCGCGGTTTCCCCTCGCTTTTCAAAACGATGTTTTCGCCGGCAAGTCCGTTCCGGATAAACTGTGCGTGCGCTTTACTGTCGTTTGCAAGCATCGTAGGTCCGTAGATACTGCAAAGCCGCGCTATGACAGCATTGACGCCGTACTGCTGCACATAGCAGCGAAGCAGAAGTTCCGCGCTTCTTTTGCTTTCCGGATAGCAGGAACGGATCGAAGTCTGATCAATCGTACCGCTCATATTCTCGGTATAGACGTCCTGAT
>JAFRTA010000055.1 GCA_017427315.1 Clostridia bacterium | reverse complement strand
TTATCCTTGTCCATTTTGAACACGCATCTTTTGGCTCTCGGTTTCTTTCAATGGGGTACGGGGCCCAGCCCCGTCCGATATTGTCCATTATCCATTATCAATTTTATATACATTTATATACAGAGGAGAAAACTATGGCAAGAAAAAAAGAATGTATCGCAATGCTTCTTGCGGGCGGCCAGGGCAGCCGGCTGGGCATTCTGACCCACAAGATCGCCAAACCCGCCGTTCCCTTCGGCGGAAAGTACCGCATCATCGACTTTCCGCTGTCCAACTGCGTCAACTCCGGCATCGACACGGTCGGCGTGCTGACGCAGTATCAGCCCCTGGAGCTGAACGATTATATCGGCAACGGCCAGCCCTGGGATCTCGACCGCGCGGACGGCGGCGTGCACGTGCTCTCGCCCTATCAGCAGATCAAGGGCACCGAGTGGTACAAGGGCACGGCGAACGCGATCTATCAGAACATCAATTTCATCGACCGCTATTCGCCGGAATACGTGGCGATCCTCTCGGGCGACCATATTTATAAAATGGATTACGCCGAAATGCTGGATTTTCACAAGAAAAACGACGCCGCCTGCACCATCGCCATGCTCGAGGTGCCGTGGGACGAGGCGTCGCGCTTCGGCCTGATGTTCACAGACCCCGATGGCAGGATCACCGCCTTTGAGGAAAAGCCGAAAAATCCGAAGAGCAACAAAGCCTCGATGGGCGTGTATATTTTCACCTGGTCGAAGCTGCGCAAATACCTGATCGCCGACGAGGAGGACCCGACGTCGTCCAACGATTTCGGCAAGAACGTGATCCCCGCGATGCACGAGGCGGGGGAGCGGCTCTACGCCTATCCCTTCGACGGCTATTGGAAGGACGTCGGCACGATCGATTCCCTCTGGGAGGCGAACCTCGATATGCTCAACCCGAAGGCGAACCTCGACCTCGGCGACAAGACCTGGCGCATCTACGGCAAGAATACCGCCCAGCCGCCGCAGTATATCGCCGATACGGCGAAGGTCGAGAATTCAATGGTCAGCGCGGGCTGCGAGATCGGCGGCGAGGTCGATTATTCGGTGCTGTTCTCGAACGTGACGATCGAGGAGGGCGCGGTCGTCAAATACTCTATCGTGATGCCCGGTACGGTCGTCAAGAGCGGCGCGGTCGTTCAGTACGCGATGCTTGCGGAGAACGTGACCGTGGAATCCGGCGCGTATATCGGCGAGTGCCCCGAAAAGACGGCGGACCTCGACGCCTGGGGCGTCGCGGTGATCGGCGGCGGCGTGACGGTCGGCAAAAACGCGAAGGTCGCGCCGAAAATCATGTGTGACAACGACGTTGCGGAGGGAGAATCGGTATGACGGGAAAAGACGTGGCGGGAATTATTTATTCCAGCAATTACGATAATTATCTGACCGAGCTGACGGCGGTGCGAACGATGGGCTCGGTGCCCTTCGGCGGCAGATACCGGCTCGTTGACTTCGTGCTCTCGAGCATGGTGGATTTCGGCATGTCAAAGGTCGCCGTCGCCATGAGCAACAATTACCGCTCGCTGATGGATCACATCGGCAACGGCAGGCCGTGGGACCTGGCGAGAAAACGCGAGGGGCTGTTCATGCTGCCGCCCTACAATTTCTCCGGCGTCGGCGCTTACGGCAGCAAAATGTCGATGCTGCGCGGCGCGGAGGATTTTCTCGACCATACGAAAGAGGAATATATCCTCGTGACCGACTGCAACGTCGTCTGCAATCTCGACGTTGAGAAGCTGGCGGCGTTCCACGAGAAAAACGGCGCGGATATCACGCTCGCCTACGCAGAGGGCAGGCTGCCGTCGCTGCCGGACGTCGCGGTGCTGAAGCTTGACGGCGCGCGCGTGACGGATCTGGAAATCGCGCCGAAGGATACCGAAGAAGGCGCGTTCGCCGTGAATATCATGCTGCTCAGCAAGTCGCTTCTGCTGCGCCTGATCCACGAGGCGTCCGCCCGCGGGTGGACGGATTTCGACGCGGATATCCTGATGCGCAATCCCGGCGCGCTGAAGATCTGCGGATACGGGATCCCCGGCTTCTGCCGCGTGATCGATTCGCTGCAGAGCTATTACGATATCAGTATCTCGCTGCTTGACAAGACGGCGCGCGACGCGCTGTTCTGCGAGGAGCGCCCGGTGCTGACCCGTGTGCGCGACGATATGCCCACGGTCTACGGCATCGGTTCGAGCGTGAAGAACTCCCTGATCGCCGACGGCTGCGTGATCGAGGGAACGGTCGAGAATTCCGTGCTCTCGCGCGGCGTGCGCGTCGAGAAGGGCGCCGTCGTCAGAAACTGCGTGCTGATGCAGGAGACCTTTATCGGCTCCGGCGCGGCGGCGAACTGCGTCATTACCGATAAAAACGTCGTCCTGCGCCCGGGCAAAACGCTCTCCGGCGCGGAGAATTACCCGCTGTTTATCAGTAAAGGGAAAGTCATATAATAAACACAGGAGGCAAAAATATGAAAGTACTGTACGCCGCCAGCGAAGCCCGTCCGTTCTCCGTCAGCGGAGGGCTTGCAGACGTCGCCTGCTCCCTGCCGCGCGCGCTGCGCAAACGGCTGGTCGGCTGCCGTCTGATCACGCCGCTCTACGACACGATCGCGCAGGAATACAAGGACAAGATGGAATTCGTTACGCACATTACAGTGCCCGTCGCGTGGCGGCGGCAGTACTGCGGCCTTTTCCGCATGAGCCTCGACGGCGTGATCTGCTATTTTATCGATAATCAGTATTATTTCAAACGGGACGGTCTGTACGGATATTACGACGACGCGGAGAGGTTCGCGTTCTTTGCCCGCGCGATCCTCGAGGTGATCCCCTATCTTGATTTCAAGCCCGACGTGATCCACTGCAACGACTGGCAGACGGCGCTCACGCCCGTATACTATTCGCTGTTCTATGCGAACCGCGAAGGCTTTGAAAACATCAAGACGGTGTTCACGATCCATAATATCCAGTATCAGGGCAAATACGGCATGGAGCTGCTCAGCGACGTGCTGGGGCTTTCGCCGGACGAGGCGCGCTACGTCGAATACGACGGCTGCGTGAACCTGCTCAAGGGCGGCATCGAGTGCGCCGATAAGGTGACCACGGTCAGCCCGACCTATGCGAAGGAGATCCTCGACCCGTGGTATTCCCACGGGCTCGACGGCATCCTGCGCGAGCGGGAATGGAAGCTGCAGGGCATCCTCAACGGCATCGGTTACGATATCTATGACCCGGAACACGACCCGGATATCGCCGCGCCCTATTCCGCCGCCGACCCCGTCGGCAAGGCGGTCTGCAAGGCGGCGCTGCAGAAAGAGGCGGGGCTTGCCGAGCGCGCGGACGTGCCCGTGATGGGCGTCGTGAGCCGCCTTGTCTCCCACAAGGGCTTCGACCTCGTGGAGGCGATCCTCGACGAGCTTCTGGACAATGCGGATATCCAGGTCGTGGTGCTCGGCTCCGGCGAGTGGCAGTATGAGAACTTCTTCCGCGAGGCGCAGGCGCGCCATCCGGATAAGCTTTCGCTGCGTCTGGGCTTTTCGAGCGAGTACGCGAAGCGCATCTACGCGGGCTCCGATCTGTTCCTGATGCCCTCGAAGAGCGAGCCCTGCGGCCTGTCGCAGATGATCGCCCTGCGCTACGGCGCGGTGCCGATCGTGCGGGAGACCGGCGGTCTCAAGGATACGGTCTTCGACAGCGGCCTGGGCGAGGGCAACGGCTTCACCTTCTCGAATTACAACGCCCACGAGATGCTGCACACGATTTACCGCGCGATCGAGGGCTTCAAAAACGCCGAGGGATGGGAGATCCTGCGCCGCCGCGCCATGGAGTGCGACAACAGCTGGAAAAACGCCGCCGGCGAGTATATCAAGATGTATAACAGAGTCGTCGGGAAGTAATTTCTGCGATTCGGTCTTAATTAAACCCCGGGGCTGTTGCAATAAGGCCCGAAAAAAACACGACCGAGCAGCCCGAAAGGGTTGCTCGGTCGCGGCTTTCATAGTATAATTTAATTACCAAAAAAACCACACTGAAAGCGAGAATATTGTACTATGAAAAACAACAGAAATCAAGTGGTAATGCCGAT
>JAFRTA010000054.1 GCA_017427315.1 Clostridia bacterium | reverse complement strand
TGAAGCATTTTCCCGTCGGAATCGATCGAATTGCAGCAGGTGCCCGTGCCGCAGTTATATCCGATCCCGACGCCGTCGGGCAAACCCGCCTGCGTGACAATGAATCCGTCGTTATAAAGGCGGAATCTTTCGAGCCCGCGCTGCCGGAATATCGTTTCGAGCGCGTCGTGCTGATACGGATGGTCTACCCCCGCAAGGCCCATCAGCGTCTCGGTGATATCCGCGTATTTCAGGCCGTTCGCGGTGAGCAGAAGATTCAATCCGCTCATGATCACGTCGGCCGCTTCGTCAAACGAACCGGCAAGATTTTCATGGTTGCTGCCGGATACTTTGACCGAATCGAGCATATTTCCGTTTTCGTCAAACAGCGCGAGCTGCGTTTTTGTGCCGCCGCCGTCAACGCCGATATAATACCGCATAAATCCACCCCATAAAGGATTATTCAAAAAACTCATCGCACACCGCGTCGACGCAGTATCTTCCGCGCACGAACGGCTCGCGGTCGATCCACATCCCGTTCGTGAAATCGGGGATCGGAACGGGCGTCGAGCCCATCGCGACGGATTGCTCGGACAGACAGGTAACGACCATCCACGCCGCTGTATCGTAAACGTCGATCGGCGGACGAGTCCCGTCGCGGACGCTTTCGGCAAAAGCGGAAAGAACGAGAAAATCCATGCCGCCGTGTCCCGCTTTGACCCCTTCGGTGCGGTACCATTTCCAGAGCGGATGCTCGTATTTTTCATAAAATCCGTCGATGTGCTGCCATTCGTGTTTCTTTTCAAAAGAATCAAGATAGATAAGGCTGTTTGTATCGCTGATTTCCATAAACGAGCCCTTCGTGCCCTCGACGACGTAATTGCGGGAATAAGGACGCGGCGTCGAACAGTCGTGATGCAGAACGATCGTTTCGCCGTTCGCGCATTTGATCATCGTCGAAACGACGTCGCCGCAGTTAAACGGATATTCCCTCAAATCGTAACCCTCGGGCTGATGTTGTCTGTTCCATTCGTTCAGACCGCGCGATTTTGACGCCATGGAAGTCAGATAAAGCATCCGGTTGCCGCGGTTCACGCCGAGCAGCTTACAGATCGGGCCGAGCTGGTGCGTCGGGTAAAGCTCGCCGTTGCGGTGCTGAAAATTATAAAGCCTGCCGTGGATATTCTCTCGCCCGAGGGAGATCTCGTCGCGCAGGTCGTGCCGGTACCCGCCCTCGCAATGGGTGATCTCGCCGAAAACGCCCTGCCGCATCATGTTGTAAACCATCATTTCCTTGCGGTCGTAGCAGCAGTTTTCGAGAAGCATGCAGAATTTGCCGGTTTCTTCGCTCGTACGCACAAGCTGCCAGCATTCCTCGACGCTTGCGGCGCCGCCGACTTCGATTGCAGCGTCGCAGCCCGCTTTCATCGCCGCGACGGCGATACGGGAATGCGTGATCCACGTCGTGCAGATCAACGCAGCGTCAAGCTTTTCTTTTTTAAACAGTTCGACATAGTCAAGGTATGACCGTACTTCATGTTCTTCTCCGCGGTTTTTTTTCACGATACGCACGCCTTCTTCAGCGCGTTCGGGAACGGTATCACAAACAGCCACACAATTGATATAAGGAATTTTCAACAAAAGGTCAAGCTGCCCCCTGCCTCTGCCCCCGAGACCGATCGCCGCAAGACGGATCGTTTTATTGTTCATTGCAAAATCACCTGTTCTTCCGGAGTATTTGTTCAGAGACAGTATAACACAACGGTTTTGAATTTTCCATAGTAAAATGATTTTTTACACATATCGATTTTAAAGCAGATTTTTCGTTTATTTTATATTTTGATACAAATTAAAAAAGAATGCCGTGCGGCGTCCTCTTTCCGTGCCGAGTGGCGAGACTTGCCCGTCGCTTCGCTCGGCACGCACGCGTCGGAGAAAACAGTCCGCGGGACTGTTTTCTTCCGAACCGCTTCGCGGTTCTCCCTCCTGTTCAAGTCTCGCTTTTATTCATCATACAAAAGTAAAAAGAGGATGCCGAACAGCATCCTCTTCTCTGGTCCGAGTGGCGAGACTTGAACTCACGGCCTCTTGACCCCCAGTCAAGCGCGCTACCAACTGCGCCACACCCGGATTCGTAACGCAATATACTATATCATATGCATTCCGAATTTGCAAGTGTTTTTTTATTTTTTTTTGCAAAACAGCCGTTCGGATGCTTCCCGTCCTTGTCGAAGGTAAACTGATCGACGCCGCCCTGTTTATAGATCACGTAGCCGGGATCCGTCACGCCCAGCGCGGAGAGCGCCTTTTCCAGCGCCGCCGTGCGCTTGAGAGACGTGATCTGCCCGTTCAGGGCGTCCACGGTCTTCTGCAGGCCCTCGGCGTTGGTCTGCGCCGCCTGCAGCGTCGCGATCGTGCCCTCGTGCTCGGTGATCGTCTTTCTCGCCGTTTCCAGCTCGCCCGTCCGG
This sequence comes from Clostridia bacterium, assembly GCA_017427315.1. Taxonomy (GTDB): domain Bacteria; phylum Bacillota; class Clostridia; order Oscillospirales; family Acutalibacteraceae; genus RGIG2774. The sequence continues at coordinate 7,826 of JAFRTA010000054.1, read as the reverse complement.
GCGTTGAAATCCGCCCGCGAGACGAAAAGCTCGCCGATCTTCTTTGATACCTTTTTGTCGAGCTCCTCGGTATACGCGTCGCCGAAGATCTCCCTCATCCATTCAAGCATTTCCCTTTTCTCCTTTCGCTGTCCTTTTTATCCGGCAAGTCCCGGTATTGCGAAGCGCGGAATATCCGCCGCGCCGCGGTATTTGTGTATACAAAAACAGCGAGCCGAAGCCCGCCGTCTGATACCGTTGTTTGTTGCTCGTTGCCGATTATCAGCTTAAAGCGTCTATGATTTTCAAAACGATATAGACGCCACTCAAAAGCGCCCATACGGCGATTGAGATACACGGAAGAAAAACGCAGATCTCCGGCACGGCGATGTCAAGTGCTTGCAGAGATTTACACAGAATCAGAAACGCGATCGCGGTGAACATGGTTTTTCAGCTCCTCTTCTTTATCATCATTCTTTTCAAGATGTCGCACAGCGTCCCTGGCAATTTCCTCCGGCAATTCGCTTTTTGCCCGGTAGCAGATCTCCAAAAAACAGCACGATCGGCAATCCTCGTTCTGGTTCCGGCAGTGCTGTTTTAATCTTCGGAAGAATTCAACGGCTTCCATACGATCTACTCCTTTCGGGCATAAAAAAACCGCCTCGGGTGAGACGGCTAATCCATTAATGAAGCATCATCCGATATCGTCATGATATTGACAATCCTTGCATCTTTGACACTGTACATCATTCCATTCTATCCCGTCCGGAAGGACTGTAGGTTTTACCAAATTGTCAGCGACATCACATAAGATAATGCAATCTCCGCCATCAATTTGATCTTCTTTAACAGGACAATATACCGTCTTCGAGCGAATACCTATATTCATCGAAACACCTCCAGCATTTTCCTTGTGTTTTCATCAAAGTCTTTTTCAGCGAATGCTGTATTTATCACATTCCCGTCTTCAGAAATATAAGTAGCTCCATTTAAAGAATAATAATTTATGTGAAATCCATTCCAACGCTGACGTCGAATTGAGCATTTTGCATCTCGGACAAATGCTCTTGCATCTTCGATAGAACATCCATGTCGGGACCCATGCGCATCTTTAAAACCTAATGTGTCGGCGTCTATCGGCAATGGAGGAACACGAATCGTACCGACTACGCCTAATTCTTTTAAAGCCTTATATGCTGAAAAATCCTGTTTTGTCGCTTCCGGAACGCGTCCTTTATAAGAATAGAATTCCGTAAGTTCCGCATATTTCTCCGGATCGTCGTATTTCAGATTTTGAAACTCTAAAAATGACTTCGGGGCGTCATCCCCAAGACGGGATTTGTATTGTTCAAATTGCTCCTTATCCGCAGCTTCATTATACGCTTTCTTCCTTTGCTTGTCAATATAACCCTCGCCGAATTTGGCGTCCTGCGCCTGTTTCCACTGCTCATAGGTCATCTCCGCAGGCACAGAAACAGTCTTCCCGTTCTCGTCCCTGGCAGCTCTCTCCGCGCCCCAGTCGTCCATATCGTCAAAATACGGCGCGGTGGCGCAACGGCAGTTCGGATGCATCGGCGGCACGTTGACGCCGATCTCGTATTTGCTCATCGGGAAGTGCTTTCCGTCCATGGCGCCGCAGACCGGACAGGTGACCTCGTCGAGGGTGCAGACGTATTCGAATTCCTCCACGTCCAGATCCTTGTAACAGTCCCGCTGCGCCGCCGTGGCGATCGCCGCGGATTCGGTCATCACGAGGGTTCCGGCGCGCCTTTTCGACACGTCCATATCCTTCGCGATGGCGTTGATCGCCTTCTGCGGATCCTCACCCCGGATGATGCTCTGGGTCAGGTGGGTGTTCATGCTGCCGATCAGCTGGGCACGGTTATTCCAGACCCGTTCCGAGAATTCCTTCCCGTCGCTGCTCCACGGCGTGCCCAGCACCCGGTCGATGCGCCGGACGTCGGGCTTCTGATAGGAGAGCATCACGCGGGAGCCCCACGACAGCTCATACACGGTGCGGTCGTAGCTCTCGCGATAGGTCGCGTGCAGGACCTCCGGGAGCATTGTCAGCTGCATCCCGATCAGTTCCTCGACATGCTGGCGAAGGCTCATTTTGAGGCTGTCCAGGCGCGAGATATGCACCCGCGCCGATGCGCTTTCGAGCTCCTTCATCCACACACCGGAAACGGCGTTTTCCTCGCCCCGGCGGATATAGTCCTCCACAGTCCACTGGAATTCAAGCAGCTCGTCGCTGTTCAGCAGCCTGCCCGCCTCGGCAAGCGTGATCCCGTTGGCGTTGGCGAAACGCTGATACCATTTCGCGATATCCGCCTCCATGGAGCGGACCGCGGTCTGATACTGCCGCATAAGCTCCGCAATAAACTGATCGCACCGCTTATAAACCGAACCGGCCTGCGCGTCCATGCGCTTACGCCAGTATTCCGAATTCGTCATTCGTCATCATCCTCGGGATCCTCGCCGTCGTGATCGTGAGCGTGCCGGAAGTCCGGAGGATACAGGTCGGCGTTCTTCTTCTCCTGCTCCGCCTGCTCCTTCTTCAGCTGCTTCAGCTCCATTTCCGCGTCCTCGACGAAGGGATGATTCACGAGGATCGTCCTCTGCGATACAATCCCGGTGCTCTTGGACGCGATATCCGCCAGCTCCGCGTCGTTCTGGATCGCGTTGCGCGTCCAGGTCTGCACCAGCGTTTCGCCTCTTTGCAAACTGTAAAAATCACAGATCGCGTCGACAAGCTGACCGAAGCCGTCCCGGAACTCCGTTTCGAGATCGCCGGCCTTCAGCTCCAGCAGCGAATACAGGAACTTCAGCGCCACGCCGGACGCATTGCCGAAGTTCTGCGGATCAGGGTCCACGCCCTGACCCTGCATAAAGATCGCCTTGCGGGTCACGTCCAGCATCTTCTCCCGCGCCTCAACGGGGATATCGATGTTCAGCGTGCTGACGCCGCCCTCGCCGTCGTCGATCTTGATGGTCTTATACTTTTTCAGGTTTTCGAGGAACCCGGCGAGATCGGTGCCGCTGTAACCGGTCAGCACCATGATCACTTCCTGGATATCCTCAAGGTCGTTCGCGAAGCCGTTGAAGGTCTTGTCGTAGGTATCGATCAGGCCCTTGATGCGGCGCAGGTCGCCGGTCTTATCCTCGTTATTGCGGAACGGGATAAACGGGACGCGGCCCATATCGTGCCGGTACACGTTGGTCTGCCGGTTCGCGTCGCCGATCACGGCGAAGATGTTATACGCCGTCAGACCCTCGTCGATCGAGACGTTTTCCTCGCGGGAATAGACCTCGCATTCCGCGTCGTTCCAAACCTCGTAAATAAGGTAGGTCTTTCCGTCGTCCTCAACCTTGAGGTAAACGCGGATCACGCCCAGCAGCCGCTCGTCGAGGTCGTCCGAAATCACGGGGATCACCTGCTCCGCCGGCAGAACGCCGTAGCGGAATTCTCCCGTATCCGCGTCGCGCCAGTAGTGGATCCAGGCGATACCGGACAGAGACGCCGCCTTACACAGACGCTTGCACACCTTGACGAATTTATCACCCAGAACGGCGGACAGCTTTTTGTTCGCCTGCTCCTCGCCGACGTCAAACAGGGGCGGATAGGTGAAAGTATATGCCGCCTTCTGATCGACCAGCAGAGGAAAAAACGACGCCGGAACGCGGTTATCCGCATTCCGCAGCGCCGTCGCCGGATCGTCGTCCTGCTCCTTTTTGTCGAACAGAATATCGTTTTTACACTCGTAATACCGCCGAGCGACGGCAGACGCCGCCAGCACCGGACCCAGGTATGTCGAATGCCTTTTGATATAGTCTTTTACCGTGGAAAGCTCCATACGTTATTCCCCTCACGAGAGCACGGAGACGCGGCCCGCGAGACATTCGCGGTTGAGCGCGTATCGCACGGCGTCGATGCTGTGATTGTCCTGATCCGGATAACCGGAGATCACATTTCCGTCCTTGTCTCGCAGATATTCATAGTTCAGAAATTCCTCCGCCGTGTTCGGACAGCGGATATTGTCGATCACGATCGCGCGCAGGCTCTGCAGCCACTTCATACCGTACTCGACGGATCCCGACGGTTTCTTCGCCTCGATCGCCATCAGGCCGGCGTCTTTATAATCCCGCACCGACTTCGGTTCCGCGCTGTCGCAGATCAGCAGGTCGTTCCCGGTCACGCCGCGCTCTTTGAGCGCCTGCGCCGTCTGGGCGTTGGACTGCTTGTTCGCCCGGTATTCATCGATGATATACAGCGTAAGCCTCGCCTTGTCGAAGTGACAACAGACGTACTGGAACGGATCCGGGAACCAGCCCCAGTCCACACCGCGATAAAGCCGGTCGAAGTTCGCGATCTCCGCGTCTTCGATCCGGCGGATCTGCACATTGTCGAACACGTTGCCGCCGGTACCGTTGGCGACGCCCAGATATTCGTTCTCGTAGGCCGTCGGGTTCACCTGCCGGAGGAATTCCGCCTCGTCGAGAAACGGCTTGCCGAGCCACTGCTTCGGCACCGTCTCGTAGGTGCTCATCGTCACCAGGCGCGTTTCCTTCGGGATCCGGATATACTTATTCGCCCAGTTGTTGGCGGATTTCGGCGGGTTGAAGGATTTGAAAATATACGCCTCGTCGCCGCCGCGGATCACGCTCTGCTCGATTTTACGCACGGATTCCTCGCCGCCGAACTGATCCAGCTCCTCGAACCACAGCGCACCGATATGCCCGAACGGCACCTTGATCGACTTGATCTTGCCCGGATCGTCCGCGCCGCGGAAGTAGATCTTCTGCCCGGTCGTGACCCGCGTGATCTCCAACGGGCTGACGGTGCATTTAAACTCGTCCGAAAGGCCCAGCGCCTCGATCGCCCACTGCATTTGAGCGTACACGGAGAAGCGCATCGTATCGCCCACCTGACGCATTACGACCGCGTGGATCGTATCGGAACACATCAGCCGGTCGACCAGCGCCAGCGACACGAACGACGACTTCGCGGAGCCTCTGCCGCCGGGGAACACGTATTCCGTGTGCGCCTGCGTCGAGATATCAAAAAGCACCGGCGCGAACGTCGGTGCGACCATGGTGGACGGAATGCCGCGATAGGGCGGCAGCTCCGGCACATCCGGGAAGGTTCTCTTCTTTTCAAGATCCAGACGCGCCTTGTCCATCTTCATTTTATGTTTCAGAAGCGCGTCGTCCTGGATGACGTTCCGCAGCTCCCTGATCGACGCCACGTCGCCAGCCTTCGCCCCGCGCAGGAGCGCCGCGTTGACGACGAGCAGGTTATTTATTTCCTCTTGCGAAAATTCGTCAAGCGAGATCCCCAGCTCGCTCAGCAGGTCCCAGTCCGCCTGCGTCGTCGCCGGCAGGGAGAGCAGCAGCTCCATTGCCTGCTTCATGCTCCGCTTCCGCCGCCGCGCCTCGCCGGACTTCTTCCCGCCTTTTGATGCAATCTCTCGGAGTTCGCTCGGGGTTCGTTCCTCATTCGAGATCAGATTCTCTTCATTCGCCATGTCACCACCAGCCGTGGAGTTAAGTAAAAAAACGCCGGAGCATTACCTGCTTCGACGTAATTGATTATGAGCATTCAATAATGTACGAATCATCAATTATTTCTCTAATTGGTTTTCCGAATATTTCCGAAGAATAAAAATCTTCTTGTTTGATTTTCGCAATTATTTCCGCACCAATTAGACCATCAAATCCATCATTCAGTTTCAGAATATATATATACTTGGGGTCTTTATCGGTTTGAATCAAGTACTCTTTGCTGTTGTATTCAATACGAACATTTCTTCCCAGGTAAACCAATTCATTAAACTCAAAATCCGGCACTTTCCAGCCTTTTTCTCTTGACATTTTTTCACCACCGATTGTAAGCCATTGCTTTTTCATATAAACGTTTGAAACGGGTTCCGCTGATTGACAATTCTCTTTTTATTTTTCTGCGCGTTGGAGTTGTTTTCCCGTGTCGAGATACTTCACCATCAACCCATCTATGATAATGAACACCTTGACTTGTTATATCAACACTGCTAACCAGTTTATGATTTCTGTATACTGTGATTGTTTTTATTTCTCCTGTACTATTCGCTACATAGTACGCGGTATTCGGTGTATTAGAATACAGCGGAAATGTATCCTGTGACTTAACTCCATCCCTTTTTCGAACGACTTTCATTTTATCAATGTAATCTATTGTATCATATTCTCTGGTTTCATAATGAGAAGATCGTCCGCTCCAGTATGCGCCTCTTCCACCCAAATCATACCACGCCTTTTTGTGTTTTGCAACGCATTTTTAATTCATTCTGAAACGCTGGAATTCTGATAATATTGCCCTGGCATCCTTCCGGCACGTCACCGTAAAAGTATATCATTGAAGGTCTTAACCGTTTCAACATCTCCATGTATCCATTCATAAACAAATGTTGAGATACTGTGTCGTCCTGCGTGCCGACAGATGAAACGGCGACTGCGCCGCCCTTCGGCTCTCCGTCAAAGCACCAGGAAAAGCTTTCCCGGTCGCTCCATGAGATCGTCGGGATCACGCAGCCCCCATGTGCTTGCCAATATGCACCGAGCCAATGTTTCCGATAATGATTATAGATCTGGATGACTTTCGGGAAGTCCGCATAAGTAGAAAAATCAGGCGTACAGACGCACTTGAAACGCAGAATCAAATCAATGTACAGATCCGGCTTGTTCCAGATCCGGTTGAACTGGTAATCATCCAGAAAAAAATGGAGCATCTTGTTTGTAGCCGCGTCGCATGTCCTCGCAAAATTAAAGCCGCAGAACTCTTTTGCTTCGATCTGTTCGGCATAAAGATTCGGAATACCATACTCACCCACACCGTCAAATATCATTTTGTTCAGATTTTCGTATGAGTGTTTTTGTTTGTAACCGCGCATATCTGCTCCGTAAAACGGAAAAGACAGCCCGTTGGCGCGGACTGCCTTTCCGGAGGATATTTCATGAGTCAATGGGCAAATCTTGACGGTTTTATTATAACACGGTTTTCACCGTTTGTCATCTCATATTTGTCTCATTGCCTCAGTATTCCGGAATCCCGTATTCTGCCAGAGTGTAGCGGTAAAGGGCCACGTCGTAAAGCCGGTAGATCTGCGCGCGCTCATAACCGATTCGGTCGGCGAGGAGCTCCACCGCCCTGCCGGGGCGGTTCTGCGCGAATTCCTCGACGATCGCCCGTTCCGTTTCGTTCAGCACGGCAAGCCCGCGTTCGATCAGGTGCAGGCGGATCTTGTCCGCCTTGTATGTAGCGGTCAGCCGTTCCTTCTCAACGAGGCAGTTCAGCAGCCGGTCTTCGTACTGCGACCCGCCGCCTTTGACCGGCGTATCGGACGACATGGATTTCAGGCTTGTCATCCTTGCCTCGATCGACTCGATCCGCAGCCGGATGTTCGGCAGGCTCTCCTTCAGCGCCGCGTAATTGCGCAGCTCGCGTTTTGCTTCTTCTTTCCAGTTCAATCAGATCAACTCCTCTATTTTGATATAGATTCCCGGGTCGTTCGCAGGACGCGCTCGGCTCCGTTGCCCGGTCCCTCACGTGGTTCGGGACCAATCAAACCATTACGCATATCTCTTCCTTCCGACCAAAAAAAACAGGGCTGCGCAAGGCAGCCCGAACACATTTATTCCCGGTGCCTGACAAGGAACCCATGGCTACCCGGAAAAATATTGTCGCCCCGCTCGCTTGAAGCGCTTCGCGGTTCTCTGTATTTTTCCGTTCCTCCGCCTCGCTTCTTCGTCCGCAGGACGCGCTCGGCTCCGTTGCCCGGTCCCTCACGTGGTTCGGGACCAATCAAACCATT
>JAFRTA010000053.1 GCA_017427315.1 Clostridia bacterium | reverse complement strand
TACGCCGTGGTAGCCAGCCCGGCAAATCAGAATTTAGAACAAGCGATCCGTTGCCGGACCGCTTGTTCTCTTATTTCGCTTCAAAAGCATCTTACGCCTTGATCTCAGCCTGATATGACAGCACCGACCAGATCTTTTGTCCGCCCATATCCCGCAGGCCGAGGATCGCCGTTCCGCCTCCGTTCAGCAATTCTTCCGTGAATACGTCGCGGTATTCGATCTCAACGGAATAGGTCCCGTCGGGCTGCCTCGTTATTTTCGCGGCGCGCGCAGTGAAATCGTCCTCCACGCCGAAGAGCTCGTCGACGAAATAATAATACCCGTCTTTATATCCGGCGAAAGACGCTCCGTCAAGAAATCTTCCGGGTTCCGGCGCTTTCGCGTTCAGAATATAGGTCGCCGTCCAGTCGATATTCGCTTTATCGTATTTCACGTATCGGTGCGTTTCGTTTTTCAACGCCGGGAACGGGTCGTCCTTCTCGCCGAACTGTACGGTTTCCGGTTCGCCGAGATATCTGTCGCAGATAAAGGAATGCGAAGCGTAAAACAGCAGGTCGCGAAGCTGCGCGTCCGTTACCGTTGCGGCGTCATAATCGGCGGTATAAGATCTCGGCGCGGATTTCCGCAGAAAGGTAACGTCAAGCAGATCGAGAAAATACCCGGAACCAAACTCCGTGCCGAGATCTTTAAAATCTTCCTCCGTCGCTTCGGAAAAGGCCGTATCCCTGCCGTTCGCCGGCGCGGCGACGGTCGTCCATACTCTGTCGTCCGCGGCGGTCCCGCCCGCGTTCGTCGTATAGGGGACGGAAACGTACGGCTGCGTTTCCCCGCCCGGCAGGCTTGCCGAAAGTCTATCGGAGACCTCGTCCGGCGTGACCGCCGCCTGCCGTGACGTGTCGGGGATCGCCTCCGCCGTTTCGGGAACGATCATTTCGCCGTAAACCGTCGGTTCAAGACTGCCGTCGGACGGCTGATCCTCCCGATTGTCCGGCATTGACGCGCCGTAGACGACCTCGCCGGTCGAAGCGTCGAGCCCGAGATCGAACACGACTTCGCCGGTATTGAATACGTATTTTTTGAACGTCAGCAGGTTCTTTTCTTTTTCATAACCGTTTTCGTAGACGTACCGCGCGCCGTTTTCCACGGCCTCCCACACGCCGACGTAACCGGCTTCCATTACGTCCGCAATGCGAAGATTGTTCGTGACCTCGACGCTCACGCCCAGATCCGTCAGCAGCGTGTGCGGCACCTCGCCCCACGGGCGGATCTCCGCGTCGGCTCTGCCGATGGATTCAAGATACTGCCTTGCTTTCCGTTCGCAGATATCCCGCATTTCGTCCCGGTCCTTCTGCGTTGCGTCCGAAGCGCGTTTTACCAGCGCTGCAGGAAAGATCTTTTTGATCGAGGGAGCGAGATCCGCGCCGTCTCTCGTGTGCTGTATCTCCTTCAGCGCGAAACTGTTCCCGCCGATCTCAAAGACCGCCGCCGCGCTCGCGGACGCTCCGCCCGTGTCCGTGAAAAATCCGTTGTCAAAGCCAAACGCGCTGATTTCATAGTGAAAATACACCTTCGCCTGCGTATCGGTCTCCTCCGAACCGAAAACGCTGATCCCCGCTGCGACGAATTCGCCGGAGTAGCCGTACCGGTGCTGCTTTTCAAGCTCCGTTTCGATCATGCGCTCCATCTCCGGCAGCGCCTTGTTCAGCAGCGTCCCCGGCGTCGGGTCGATCCCGTAAAAGCGCTTCGCGCCGTTCGTCTCGAGCGGATCCGTCAGAAAACACACCGCGCACACGACGCTCGCGATCACGGCGACAAGTATGATCCAGAACGCGGGCTTTTTATAATTCAGCACGTTCTTCACCCGCTGCTTCACGCCGACCTCGCCGAACGCCACCGGGCAGGCGGTCACGGCGCGGCGCTTGAACGCGCAGTCCAGCAGCGCCTGCGAATAGTCCGCCTTTTCGCTCTCGGAAAGCGTCTTCGTCACGCGCTCGTCGCAGGCAAGCTCGATATCCCGGCATAAAAGGATATACGCGAGCCAGATAAACGGGTTGAACCAGTAGACCGACAGCAGCAGAAAACCGAGCGGCTTCCAAAGGTGGTCCCGACGCGCGAGATGTGCTCTTTCGTGCGATAAGATCAGATCCTTCTGCCGTCCGGCGAGACCGGAAGGCAGACAGATCCGCGGACGCAGCACGCCGAGGATGAACGGGCTTTTGAGTCCGTCGCAGAGATATACGTTTTTGTCTTCTTTTACAGAAGCGCGCACCTGATACCGCAGGCGCAGGTAGCTCGCCAGCGCCCAGATCAGCATTGCCGCGATCCCCGCAAACCACAGGAACGATAAAAAGACCATCAGGTCAAAGCCCCAGCCGGCGTAATCCGCAATCGGCGTCGTAAAACATTCCGTAACGGAGCGGTTCAGCGGCGCGTCCACGGCGGGGAAGCCGGTGTTGAGCGTGAAGGACAGCGCCGGACCGTCGAGGATCGAGCTCGAGACCGTTTCCGTGCTCGGAACGAGGCTGACGCGGCTCGGCAGCGAGAAGGGGAGCAGAAGACGCAGTCCCACGACGCCCCAGAGCGCGACGCGCAGCCATTTCGGCGCTTTTTTGAACAGAAGCCGGAGCAGCAGCACCGCCAGGATCAGCCACGCTGCGGTGACGCTCATGTTGAAGAATTTCAGCAGCAGGTCGCCGGAAAAAGACAGGTCCCGCATATCACGCAGGAAATTGCAGATAAAATCAGCCATCGGGATGCTCCTTTCTGTGCGCGTCGATCATCTTCTGGATCTCGTCCGCCTCCCGCCCGGTCAGCGTCTTCCCAGACATGAACGCGGCGAGGAACGCGGGCAGGGAGCCCCCGAAGGTTTCGTCGACGAACGCGCCGCTTTTCTTTGTATAATACGCTTCCCTTGAAATAACGCTCGTCACGACGCCGTTTTCGTTTTTGAACAGCCCCTTTTCGCAGAGTTTTCGCAGAACGGTGTAGGTGGTGGGCTTTTTCCATTGCAGCGCCCTCTCGCAGAGCTTGACGAGCGCGCCGGAAGCGATCGGCTCGTTCGCCCAGATCAGATCGGCAAAACGCGACTGCACCTCGCCGAGCTCGATATCGGACATTATAAAGTCCCCCTTTCGTCCGACGTGGTTTATTTGTAATAAACCATATCATTAGTTTATCATGGATAAACCGATCTGTCAAGGGGTAAATTCTGATTTATCGCTGCGAAGCAGCGAACAAATCAGAATTCAGGTGCTGGGTGTTGGGTGCTGGATGTTGGATCGATGTAACCGATACGCAGTGCGTAAATTTAACGATATCCAGCACCTAACACCTATCACCTAACACCTTTAAATTCTGATTTAGCGGAGCTAAATCAGAATTTACTTGACAAATAAAATCCCTCGTGATACAATGTATATACATCGAATCACAATGCATACAGGGAGGCAATTATGAAATACAGCAAGGAATTACTCAAGGGCAGCACGCCCACGTTGGTTTTAAGCGTGCTTGACGGGCAGGATCTCTACGGCTACCGCATCATCCGCGAGCTGGAGACGCGCAGCGAGAACGCGTTCGAGATGAGCGAGGGCACGCTCTATCCCATCCTGCACGCCCTCGAAAAGGAGAAATATCTCGAGAGCTACTGGGAAGAGCATGAGGGCAGGAACCGCAAATATTATCACCTGACAAAAAAGGGGAAGATCGCTCTCGGCGCGAAAAAAGAGGAGTGGAAAGAGTTTTCAACGAGCGTCAACAAGGTGCTGGGGTGCGTGTGATGACCTCAAAGGAATACGTCGAAAAAGCCGTTTCGGGCATCAGAAGCAAAACCGAACGGCGCGAGGTCGAAGAGGAGCTGAACGCCCACCTCGACGAGCTGACAGAGCTCTGGACCGCCCGCGGGTTCGGTCCCTCCGACGCGGAACAAAAGGCGGTCGAAGAGATGGGCGCGCCGGAAGAAACCGCGGAGGAGCTCGGCAAGGTGCATTCCGGACTGTTTCCGCTCGTATCGAAAATACTGACGACGCTTTTTTTCCTTCTTTGCACCGGCGTTATGCTGACCTTATGGCAGGTATTGGGATTGTCTGTCAATACGATGTACGAAGCGCCGTTAAACTGTTTACAGCTGGAAGCCCTTTTGTTCTGCTTCTGCGCGGCGCCGCTTCTGGTCGGCGTGAGACGGAAGGAAGCGCTGCCCTGCGTATTTGCTGCGATCTACTCCGTCCCGCTGCTTTTGCTGGGAGGCTATGCAATGCTCAGCGAGCTCTTTTCTGAGCAATGGACCGCGCATACGTTCGTTTCTCCGGCCTTGCAGAGCTTGGCCGTCGCGCTTTCCGGCAGGTGGGACGTGTTTGACGTTTTTCCTCAGGAGAGCGTATGCGCGCGGTCTCCGGTCGTTTTTGCGCTGACCGGTTTGC
>JAFRTA010000052.1 GCA_017427315.1 Clostridia bacterium | reverse complement strand
TCAAAAACCGCAATCTTTAAATATGCGCAGAATCCGGACGGCAACGGATTTTTCAGCCCGGTTCACCTGGTGTGGGACCGGCTTGCCTATCCCTTTGCTTACGGCGACGCCAATAACGACGGCAAGGTCAATTCCGCCGACGCTCGCACCGTGCTTCGCCACGCTTCAAAGCTTGACCTGCTCGAAAACGACGAGGATCTGAGAGCCGCCGACGTGAATGCGGACGGCAGAGTCAACAGCAAGGACGCGCGTTCGATCCTGCGCGCCTCCGCAAAAATCGAGCCTCTGCCCGTCGAGCAGACCGTGCCCGCGGAGGAGGGAACGACCGCGCGGGATTAGTCCCGGGGGTTCCCGTTTCCGATGGTAAGGACGAAGGCCGGATCAATTCAGGATAAAGGCGGGTGATGTTTTGAAGTTTTCGGAGCTGACGGATCATTCCGTCTTTTCGGATTTTCTGAACAGGCATTGCCCCGTCTGCATGTGTGAACTCGGCGAGGGTGACGTATGCCCGCGCTGCTTCCGTTCCGGAAGCGCGCAGCAGGCGCCGCCTTTTTTGCCCGCGGGCTGCCCGGTCGGCGGCAGATATATCATCGGCGCGCTGTTATCCGGCGGCGGCGACGGCAATACATACGCCGCCTTCGACGCAGATACGCAGGAACGCGTTTTTCTGCGGGAGTTTTTTCCCGATGCGGTCTGTATGCGGGAGGAAGACGCTGCCGACCGTCTGACCGTAATCAGCGGGTGCGAGACCGTTTTTGAGCAGAGCCGCGCCGATTTCTGCCGGCTTTGGAACCGTCTGATCGGCCTTCGCGGGCTGTCGTCTCTGATTTCGGTACGGCAGTTGATCACGGAGCTCGGGACGGTGTTCGCCGTGATCGAGGATCGCGGGTTTACGACGCTTGACGAATATCTTATGACGAAACCCGGCGAGAGGATGGACTGGGACGCGCTGCGGCCCGTGCTGCTTCCCCTGTTGTCGACCGCCGAGGCGCTGCATTCGACCGGGATCATCCACGGCGGAATCTCGCCGAAAACCATTCTCGTTTCCGGGGATGGGAAACTGTATCTCGGCGGTTTCTGTATCGAACGGGCGCGCTGCGCGGCCGCGGATCTGAACGCGCTGCTGTATGACGGCTACGCCGCCTCGGAGCAATACGGCGTTCGACAGAAGCCGGGAACGTGGACGGACGTTTACGCCCTTGCCGCGGTGACCTATCGCTGCCTGACCGGCCGCGAACCCGTTCCCGCGACGGCGCGCGCAATGCGGGACGATATGGTGATCCCCGCCGACGTGGCGGGAGCGCTGCCGCAGAACGTGATCGAGGCTATTATCGACGCGTTTCAGGTCAAGCCGGAGAACCGCAGCGTCGACGTGGGAGAATACCGCGCCGGCCTGATGGGGCAGAGTTATAAAAAGAAAGTCCTGCCGCTTTCCCGTTACAGTTACAACGAGGTCAGCTACGTCAATCAGGACAAAAAACCTTACGTGGCGGAGTCGACGTATTTTCAGCCCGAAACCGGCGAGACGGAAGAGAAAAAACAGCCGCCGCACGTCGTTCCGGCGGCGGAAGAGGACGACGGACCCGGCAGGAAAGGGCTGATTGCCTTCTTTGCCGGACTTGCGCTGATCGCCGTCGCCGTCGGCGCGTACCTGCTGATTGACGCCGGCGTGTTCCGGAAAAAAACGGAGACGCCGACGCAGCCCGTCGCCACGGTGGGATACTATTCCGTGCCGGAGCTCGTCGGAAAATCCGAGGTCTCGGTCAAATCCGACGTGGGTCTGCGGGAACAGTTCACGCTGAATTACGTGAAGGAGTATTCCCGCTACGCGCAGGAGGGGTATATTTTTGCGCAGAGCGTCGCCGCGGGGCAGACGCTTGCGGGCGGCAGCGAGCTCGTGCTTTACGTCAGTCTCGGGCCGCGCATCATCAGCGTTCCGGACGTGGTCGGGCTGGAGGGCGAGGCGGCAAAGGCGCAGCTCGAACAGCTCGGTTTTGTCGTAACGGTCAACGAAAAAGAGAATTATAACGGCGGTACGCCGGGCAGAGTCGCGTCGGTATCGCCTTTGCCGGATACGCTTCTGGAAGAGGGCGAAACGGTGTTTTTAAGCGTTTGGGGGCAGCCTATGACGAGCGCGCCGACGACCTTGCCGCCTCAGAGCGCGCCGCAGTACGTCCCGCAGACGACGTACGCGTATCAGACGCCGAGCACCACGGCGCGCCGCGGCGGTAGCATTTTTGATCTGTTCAATCTGTTCGGATGATCCCGAAAAAAGCCTTTTGCGATGTCTGTTGATATGGGAGGATTTCCATGCTTTTATCTACTCAAACGTGCGCAATATCGTCGTGCACCCGGTCTTTTTCCGGAAACAGATGAAGGCGAAAAACCTCGCCATGTACGGCGAGCTGCAGCCCGACGCGCAGAGAGCCGGCGTCAAGATCGCGCTTGAAAACATGTGGGGATGGGACAGACGCAGGAATACCATCTGTAAAAACGTGTGTTCCGATGCCGGGAGTCTCGCGGAGTATTACGACGCGCTGGACCCCGCGTTCTTCACCGTTTGTCTTGACCTCGGCCACGTCGGGCTTGTGGGCGAGTACGAGGCGCAGACCATAAAAAGGCTGGGGCAAAGCGTCTGACCTGCCTGCACGTGCACGACACGGATTACCGCGACGACCTGCATACGCTGCCTTACTGCGGGCGGCTGCCGTGGCAGGAGATCACGGAGGCGCTCGGCGGGATCGGTTATACGGGAGATATGACCCTGGAGGCGGATAATTTCATCGCTCACACGCCGAAAACGCTGATTCCCTCCGCGCTGCGCTATATGCACGACGTCGGCCGCGAGCTGATCCGCATGACGGGGCTTAGTTGACCGCCCGGCGGCGAAGCATTGAATTACATATGATCTTGCATGTTACCGCCCGCGGCTCCGCGGGCGGGTTTTTGTGTGATAAATTCTGATTTATCGGGCTGCTGCGCAGCCCGCAAAGCAGAATTCCCGTGAGATGTGAAATGTGAGATGTGAGATGTAATTACTTTTCACATTTCACATTTTTCTGTTCACTGAAATACTGATTTGTCGAGGTCTTCGACCTCGACAAATCAGTATTTCCCGTGCTTCCGAAAAAAACGAAAAACCGAAAGAGTCCGGACAGCCGGAAAACTCTTTCGGTTTTTTGTTTTTCTTTTACCGTTCGGTTATACGGAACGCGGATCAGAACGTGGAGGACATATCCGCCTGAACGGCGGCCTTGACCTCTTTTTTCGCCGTGGAGCCGGAGATCTTCTTGTTCAGAAGCTCAAGGAACAGATCCTCGTTGTTGATCATCGGGTCGTCTCCCTCGACGAGTTCGATATCCCTGCCCGTCCAGGAGGAAAGGAACGCCGCGTTGGAGATCGACAGCCCGCGGATGCCCTCGTAGCCGTTCGCCATCAGGGGCGTGCCGTGCAGGAGGTGCGAAGCGAAATCGTTCATGATGCCGGTGTGCTGGCTGTTCTCGCCGGGGCACTCGACCTCTCTGGTCGTGTTTTCCATCTTGGCGAAGCCGTTTTCGGAATTCTTGATGAAATCGCTCGTGAGCATCGAGTTCTCGGTCAGCAGCAGCTTGCCGTTCTCACAGATCAGCCTCGCGCCGTCAAGCGTGACCTCGAGCCGGTTCGCGCCGGGGCAGTCGCCGGTGGTGGTCACGAACACGCCGGTCGCGCCGTTGGGATATTCCGCGAAGATCGTGACGTCGTCCTCGACCTCGATATCATGCCACTGGCCTTCCTTGCACATCGCGCGGATCTTGCAGGGCATGCCGCAGATCCACTGCCACAGGTCGAGCTGATGGGGGCACTGGTTGATCAGAACGCCGCCGCCTTCGCCGCTCCAGGTCGCGCGCCAGGAGCCGGAATCGTAATAGGACTGCGTGCGGAACCAATCGGTGATGATCCAGTTCACTCTCTTGAGCTGGCCGTATTTGCCGCTCTGCACGATCTCACGCATTTTGATATACAGCGGGTTCATGCGCTGGTTGAACATGATGGCGTAGGTCTTGTCCTGCGTCTTCGCGTATTCGATCAGCTCGCGCACGTCCTTCGTGTAAACGCCCGCGGGCTTTTCGCTCATGACGTGAAGGCCGGCGGCGAGCGCCTGCTTCGCCATGGGCGGATGGAAGTAGTGCGGCGTCGCGATGGTGACCGCGTCGACCTCGCCGGAGGCGATCAGCTCATCGGCGGTCGCGTAGGTTTTGAGCTCGGGGAGCTGCTCCTTCGCCCACGCAAGTCTCGCGGGGTCGATGTCGGCGACGGCGGTCAGCACGATGTCGGGGCACTCGCCTTTTTTGAAGCGCTCGAGATGGCTGGAGCCCATGTTGCCCACGCCGATGATACCCATTCTGATTTTATCCATTTTCATGCAGTCCTTTCGTTTGTTGATACGGGTACAGTGTAGCACAGCGGCGCGGAAAAAACAAGTATAAATTCTGATTTAACGGCGAAGCCGTTAAATCAGAATTTATCAAGCATTTCCCGCATCTTCGCGATGATCCTTTTCTCCAGTCGCGATATATAGCTCTGCGATATGCCGAGCCGGTCGGCGACCTGCTTCTGTGTATGCTCCCGCTCGCCTGCGAGCCCGAAGCGCATATTGATGATCCGGCGGTCCCGTTCCGGCAGCGCGCCGACCACCCGCGTCACGAGGCGGATTTCATCCTGCGCTTCAACGCGCTCGCCGATATCGCCGCGCTCGTCGGCAAGCACGTCCGAAAGAAGAAGCTCGTTTCCCTCGCGGTCCACGTTCAGCGGTTCATCGAGCGAAACGTCGTTCCTGACGTTCGAGGTCTTGCGCAGAAACATCAGGATCTCGTTCTCGACGCAGCGGCTCGCATAGGTGGCGAGCTTGATGTTTTTTTCACCGTCGAAGCTGTTTACCGCTTTAATCAGACCGATCGTGCCGATTGAGACCAGATCCTCGATCCCCGCGCCGGTATTCTCAAACTTTTTCGCGATGTAGACCACCAGCCGCAGGTTGTGCACGATCAGCAGATCCCGCGCTTTCCGGTCGCCGTGCGCGGCGCGGCGGATACAGGCGTCTTCCTCGCTCTTTTTCAGCGGCGCAGGCAGGCTCTGCGGACTGTTGACGTAGAACAATTCGTTCAGAATCGTATGAGCGTCCGCGCCGATGAAGAGAAGATATCTGACTTTCCATCGTTTTATCCGGTTCAGCAGCTTCATTTTTTTCTCACCTCGATCAGATGGCCGGACTGCTTCATGGCGTCGATGATGCGGTCCACGTACTTTTCGCACTCTTCCGTAGAAGTGGCCTCGGACATGACGCGGAGCACCGGCTCAGTGCCG
>JAFRTA010000051.1 GCA_017427315.1 Clostridia bacterium | reverse complement strand
ATAATCCGAGAACTGCTTTCCGTTCATCAGTTCTCTGAAATAGAAGTACAGCGACGTCTCCGCTTCGGAATACAGCTCTGCGCTCTGCGTCAGATTCGCCTCGGTTTTGAGGCGGCGGAGCGTTCCGCCGATCAGCTTGTATTCATACTCCGCAGGTTCGGAGCCTTCGATCTGCACCTTGTGGAACACACCGAAATAAATATTGCCGTGGGAATAGGTGAAATCGGCGTCCGACCAGACCTTTTCTGCGGTCAGCCCCCAGCCCCTGTGGTTCTTGACGAAGACGTGCGGGTTTTCGCTGTCGCGGATAATACCGATATTCGGATGCTCTTCATCTTCGATAAGATAAGATCCTTCATATCGCTCGTACCCCATCCGGTCGTAGCCCTTCGGGATATCCGAATCCCGCTCAAGGACCATAAAGGGCGTGTCGATGAGAAGATTGCGGATCTCAACGATATAGTCTGCCGGGATCTTGTCGATCGCGCCGGATGGCGAGGTCGTAAAGGTGCAGTTATCCAACTCCTCACCGATCAGATCATCGAAATCCGTTTTATGCGTCGTTTCAAATTTTTGGTTTTCATAATCGTAATAGCAGTATTCTTTATCCGGATTCTTTACATAATAAGAATCCATACGATAATAACCGTAGCCGTCCTGATCCGTACCCTCGCCGACGAATATACGGAAGCGGAAGCCGGTGGGATCGTCATCATAACTCAACCGCGTCACGCCGTCGACGTCATACAGATTCTTCTCGATCGTCAGCGTCCGGATCGCGTTGGAGGAAACGTGGTTATCAAACTTGACAACCTTTCTTTCTCCGATTGTCTCCTTCTGGCTGGAATACTCGTAAATCGTTCCGGTGCCGGTCCTGTCGCTGCCGGAATCGGCTTCGGTCTGTACGCCGTTGATGCTTACGGTATCGTAGATTGTGGAATCGATCCTGCATTCCCGCACGTAATACTGCATTTCGTCGTTCGGGAACTGAATCACGGCGACCTCGCCCGGCTTCAGGAAGAAGACGTTGTCGTACCCCTCGTAGCTGTCCGCATACTCGACCGGGATCGTGGTGTTTTCATAATAAACGAACGTAACGCCCGTGTAATCGTACGACGGAGAGCTGCCGCTGCGGGTCACGTTGACATACTTATCATAATCCGTATCGAGATATTTGATCTGGAACGCGAATTTTGCGCTCGTATAATCCTGTTTGTCGGTGCCGCTGACGGTTTTGCTCAGGCGGAGCTGACCGGGGGTGGACGTGGTCAGGTTAAAGCGCATATGCAGATTCGAGGCGCCGGCGCTGCGCTCCATGTAGAACATCTTCATGGTGTGCGAGGTGTAATCCTTGAAGACGTAATTCCCCTTCTCATTCAGGGTGAAATACTTGTCAAGAAGCTCCTTGACCTCGGCGTCGGTCTTCCCTCTCGTGCGGTAATTCTGCTCAAAAAGGTCCTTCAGCGTCGTATGCATCTCCGCGCCGGTCGTGGGATGCGGAATCACGACGTCGCCGGTGCTGAAGTTGATCTTACCGACCAGCGCGGAATGCACGCCGCCCAGATCAAGGATCAGCTCGCCGTCGACATAAAGCCACATATCGTCGTCGCCGGCGAATTCAAAGATGATGTCGTGGCCCCATGCGTCGAGACCGCTCTCGCTCTGTATGAAGCTTGCCTCCATCATCATTCCGAAATGGTAGTTTGCCTCTGATTTCGGGATGCTGTAAAGCTGTTCGCCGAGTCGCGGATCGTTCGTCGGCAGGGGCTGGTTGTAAACGTCGGTCTCGTTCGTATACGAATGGACGACGCCGGGATAAATATCGTTGTACGGCATAAACCAGCCGTGCCCCTGGCTGTTGGTATTTGTATCGACGGATCCGATTTGATTATACAGACGGAAATTGCCGTTATTCAGCAGCGTCGCAAAGGTCTGCGTGCAGTTATACTCAAAATATCCGCTTTCATCGTAGGTGCTCTTGAGGAACAGGTGGTTCACCGGCTCCGAGGCGCCGAACAGCTCTTCAAGGGACTTATTCGTGTGCGTTGCGATGGGGAAACCTTCGCTGTCCAGATCCGTAGTGACAAGGTTGAGCATCGGCGTCTTGCCGCCTTCAAACACTTCCGTCCCTTCGCCCATAACGTTGGTCTGCGAACGGTCGCGCGCGCCGCCTTCATATTTTTCACCGTTGAAATCCACCAAATACATTTTAATGCCGTGTTCTGCGTTGTCGACGGTGGTAACAGTAGAAAATTCCTCCGGCACCGGATCGTCCATGATCGCGAAATAAAAATCCTGCGCCTGCGATTTGCGGACGGCTTTCAGGACGCCGTCCTCGATCTTCAGCCCCGCATAGTCGTAACGGTAATCGTCCCACGCGAGGATCGTCGAGTTATAGTCTCCGTAGCGTCTGCCGTTCAGGTTGATACCGATCGTTCTGTCGGAAAGGATCTGCTGCCCGTGGATCTGCGGCGCAATATATTTGCGCGAAAACGTATTCTGAAGCTCGTAATAATAGTTCGGGATATGCAGGAACGTAGGCCAGTAATAGTATTCCGTGAACTGCCAGAGCAGGGTGTTGATCTGAGTTCCCGCCCAGCGGATCGTGTCGCCTTCGTCGTAAACGCGCACGAGCGAGCCGTCGTGGTTGATGGCGTAGAACTCATACTGTTTTTTGTTTTCGTTCCAGATACGGGTATAAACGACGACCTCCATACCGTTGCGGATCGGATAATTCCCGTTCAGATCCTTCGAGATCGTGGTCTTGATCGCCGAATAAGGCACGAAATCGTCGTCGCCCAAGTCCGTCAGGGAGGCAAACGTGAAATACTCCGTGAGATTGTCTGACTTCTTTGCCGTAAAACCGTTGTTGACGCTTGTGTTCGGGCTGCTCAAAGAATAACCAGACGTGTTGCTGGTGATTTTAAACATCCCGTCATATTTCCCGTAGCCGGCTTTGATCTTGAACTCGGAATCCGCAGTCGGCTCGTCGACAAGGGTAACGGCGCCGGAGGAGGAAATATTCAGGTATTTCTTTGCGCCGGCGACTTCTATAGCGATGCGGTAAACGTTATTGCCCACCTTATGGAAAGTGAACATATCGATATCTTCGCCCGGGCGGATCATTACGTCCTCGCCGTCATGCAGGGGATCCGCTCTGACGACCATCTCCTGCGCCATGAGCGCGACACCGCTTTTCGCCTCGCCTGCCAATGCGTACGCCGTATTTTTTTCCGTACGCCATGTGATCCCGAACGACTGACCGTCCAGATCAAGCATATCGTCGTCGTCGGGAAGATTGTTGTAAACGGTCAGCATACTGCCCACGGTACTCGGAGGACCGTAGGTGGAACCGTTGAAGCCTTTACCGTTTTCATCTTTTCTCAGGTTGAGATAATATGTCGCACTGCCGCATTTAAAAGAAAAATAAAATTTATCGGGATAATCATTTCCGCAGGGCGTAACGGTAATAACAGTCGCGTCGGATTCGGAGGAAACGTATTCAGCCATGGACTTCGAACCGTTGAGATAGAATCGGACATAATCCTTCCCTTCGTTCTCAAGGGGAAGGTACATACGAAACTGATTATCCGTACCGTCGATTTTCTCAAAACAATAGGCGGCGGCGCCGGCAATTTCATTCTGTTCCGTTCTGTTGATAAGGTCGCCCGTACTGCTCGGTCCGTTGTGATAAATACCGGAGGAAATATAATACGTATTATGACTTGCAGTTGTCGCGGAAAGGTATACCGGCGTCTTGTCGAGATCGGCGACGTTATGAACGATAATATCATGCGAGTCCAGCGCTACGAACGCGTATACCGAAAAGCCGGTCGCCTCAAAGAGGACGGTTCTGCCGTCGACCTCGTTATCGACGCGCTCGGTCTCGTCGCCGAAGTGAACCACGCCCAGATCCGTATCGGGCGCGGCGGCAAGCCGCACCTTCATCTGAACGGACGTATCCTCCGCGGGCTGATATTTCACCGATTCGTCTTCCGGCTTCACAAGAGCGATATCGAACAGCCGGACGCCGTTTTCGACGTCGACCTCCGTTCTGAGCTCCTCGGCAGCCTCGGCAACGTAGGTTTCATATTCCGCGTCCGACGGCGTGATCGCGAGCACCGAAAGAACGGCGTCTGCAGGGATCCCCGTGTCTTCGCCCCAGGAAGCCGTAACTTTATAATTCTTTGCGTCGGTACCCTTGCAGATCTTGCTGACCGTGCTGACCGTCGTCTGCAGCTCCTCTTCCGAGGCAGCCGTCACGATCACGGCAGGCAGTAACGTCTGCGCGACGAGCACCAGAAACAGCAGCAAACTGAGAAGAATTCTTAACGGTTTTCCGAAAACGGAATTCACTCTTGTTTTCATCATATAACGCACCCTCCTATACCAAGGCGCAGATCGTT
>JAFRTA010000050.1 GCA_017427315.1 Clostridia bacterium | reverse complement strand
GGTCGAGGTCGTCGACGAGCGAGGTCCCGGTCAGCCATTTCAGCTCGTCGACGGAGTTCGCGCCGGTATAGCCGACGCCGCAGACGCGCACGTCGTACCCCTGCGCGCGCAGGCTCGTCTCGAGCAGCCGCCAGAAGATCTCGTTGCGGTTGATGCTGGACTCGCCCCAGACGAAGGAGTCGCCCAGAACGACGATCGTCTTCGTCCCGCCGCCGTAGGGGACGCCGCGCTGGAGATAGGAGAGGATCGGGTATTCCGGCGGCGCTTCGCCCTCGTGATCTGCAAGCGTTTCGGGGTCGGCGGTCCCGCCGGTCTCGGGGTCTGTGAACAGAGGGGCGTACCCGGGGTATTCGAACAGCATTTTTTCCCGGTCCATCGTCAGCAGCACGCCGTTTTCCGCTTCCTGCCGCGCACGTTCCTCTTCGGTGAACGTCCCGGTCCCGTCCGTTTTGCCGATCCCCAGGATCAGCTCCGTCGAGACGACGGCAAGGACCGCCGCCGCTGCGACGAGGAACAGATTGCGGAGCGCCGTTTTTTTCTTTTGTTTTTTCTTCGTTCTCATCGTTCGGTCCGTTTATTTTTGACGGTCGGCGGCGCGGATCCGCAGCGTCAGGTCGGCGCCCGCGTCGTCTTTGCACTTCGCGTGGATCAGCAGCCTCGTCACCCGGTCCTTCGTATCGTCCGTCCATACGCCGCCGTCCTTCGTCCCGAAGGGCTTGACCGTATGGTCGTCGTAACCGAGCTTTTCATTGACGCATTGGTACCAGATCTCAAAGTCTTCGGCGTCTTCTCCGGTCAGCTCGATGCCCGCAAGGTCCGTCGGCTGCGCGAAAGAGAACGAGATATAGTCCTTTTCGATCGGCAGCGTCAGGTAGTACGGAAGATCGAATGTCCAGATCGGATGCGTCTCGTAAAGCGACGGGTACCGTACGGTATAGACCGCTTCGTCTGCGTCCTCCCGGACGCGCTCGAGGATCGTCCGCCAGGGGAGCGCTTCGTTGACCGTCAGCCGGTCGGCGTTCAGGTCGCGTCCGGCGGGATCGCCCAGCAGGTCTGCGAAATCCTTTTTTAAAAATTTTTCCATATATTGCGCGTAGAATCGGTTCATCGCGCTGCCCGGATGCAGGTCGGCGATATTGATGCGGTAATTCTCCGCGTG
Organism: Clostridia bacterium; assembly: GCA_017427315.1. Classification (GTDB taxonomy): domain Bacteria; phylum Bacillota; class Clostridia; order Oscillospirales; family Acutalibacteraceae; genus RGIG2774. The sequence goes on along the minus strand of JAFRTA010000050.1, from coordinate 4,742 downwards.
CTTTGATGAAGCGAAGCCGTGGAAGAAATCGTGCGTACTGTCGAAAAGCATGATATTCTTTGTGTTTCCGCACAGTTCATGCAGGGGCTGATAAAGCTGCGTCAGCATCGTCTCGCCGCTGTCGACGGCGAGCGGCATCAATACGACCGGGACGCCGCATTCGCCGGCGAAGGCGTCAAGCGGTTCGATGAATTCCCGCTTGAATTTATGATAGCATCTGTCTTTCAGGATCGGCGCGTAGACGACGGAGGAGCCCCCTTCATTCCCGACACACAGTCCCGGCGCGGTATACATGGTCTTTGCGACGAGGTAGGTCTTCAGCCGCCTCGCGATGTTCGGCAGGAACCGTTCCAGAACAGAGAGCGCGGGCCGGAGCTTTTCGTCCGGTTGGACGTAGATCGACTTCCGGAGCACGTCCGCTTCCGTTTTGCTGTCGTCGGGATCGTTGTATAAATATCCGATGACGATCAGGTCCGGCTGCAGATCTTCCGTCAGCGTCGTGTCCCGGAGCCAGTGAAGCTCGTCGAAGGAATTCGCGGCGAGCATGCCCACGCCGTAAACGCGCACGTTGTACCCCTGCGAGCGCAGGCTCGTCTCCAGCAGCCGCCAGTAGACCTCGTTGCGGTTCGTGACGGACTGTCCCCAGGTGAACGAATCCCCCAGAACGACGATGTTGACCGTATCGTCGTCGTAGTCTTCGTCGCGCTGCATATGAGAGATCAGGGGATAGCGCTTTCCCTCCTCGGCGGGCAGTGCGTCTTTTTCTTCCTGTGAAAGAGAGTCGACGATCGAAGCGTAAAGCTCCGAGCTCGGCATGACTGCCGAGAGAAGATCCCGGTGATCCATCTGTTCGGTCTGCATCAGCAGGATCCAGCCGTTTTCACAGTTCTGTTGGTCGAATTCTTCCTGCGAGACGGTATTCTTTGATATCCCGCCGAGAAACAGCTCCGTCGCGGCGACGGCGATCGCGAGCGCCGCGATCATGATCGCAAGGTTCCTTATCAAAAGGATGATCCTGCTTTTTTTACGGGCTTTCACGAGAGCACCCCCTTTTTCTCCGGACCGATCCTGCTTCGGTTCAGTCCGCTTCGATCCGCAGCGTCAGACGCGCGCCGCCGTCGTTTGCGCATTTCGCGTGGAGGAACAGCGTCGTGACGCGGTCCGCGGTCCCGTCGGTCCAGACGCTTCCGGTTTTTTCGCCGAACGGCAGGACGGTGTGGTCGTCATAGTTCAGCTCGTCATCGATCCGCATATAGTACAGCTCGATATCGTCCGCGCCGTCGCCGGTCACTTCGATGCGGGAAAGGTCCGTCGGCTCGGCGAGCGAAAGGGAGATAAAGTCTTTTTCGAGCGGCAGCGTCAGATAATGCCGCACTTCGATCTCGCCGATATGGCTTCGTTCCGTCAGAGCGGGGTAATCCAACGTGCAGACGAGCTCGTTTGCCGTCTTCACGTCCGTCGAGACGAGCGCCTGCCGCGGCATCGCCTCGTTGACCGCAAGCCCCGGCGACGCGGCGGGGGAATCCGCGGGCGCGCCCAAAAGACCGGCGAAGTCCTTTTTCAAAAATCCTTCCAGATACTGCGCGTAGAAATAACTCATCGCGGGCCCCGGATGCAGATCGGCGATATTGATCAGATAATTCTGGCGGTGCTTCGACGCCTCGAACCCGTGAAAAAACGCGTTCGTGCTGTCGTAAAGACGGACGTTCGGATATTTTTTGCAAAGCCCGTGCAGCGGCTTGTAAAGCTCCTTCTGCAGCAGCTCGCCCCGGTAAACGGCGAGCGTCATCAGCGCGACGGGGATCCCGGACTGTTCGGATAGTCTGTTCAGCGGGGCGATGAACTGCTGCTCAAATTTCGCAAGACGACGGTCCTTCAGAATCGGCGCGTAGATGATGGGCGTCATATCGCCGCCGCCGACGCTGATCCCGTCCGCCGTGTACAGCGTTTTCGCGATGATAAAATTCTTCAGCCGGAATGCAATATTCGGGAAGAACCTCGCCGCCGCGTTCAGCATCCTTTCGTATCCCGGTTTGACCTCGACGTGCTTTTCGTTCCACGCCTCGATCGGGTTCGCCGTGTCGTCCGGGTCGTTGTATAAATAGCCGAACACGATCAGATCCGGCTGAAGCTCCTTGATCAGATCGGATCTTGTGAGCCAATCCAGTTCTTCATAGGAATTCGCCGAGATCATCGCCACGCCGCTGATTTTAACGTTGTACCCCTGCGCGCGCAGGCTGCGTTCCGCCTGCCGCCAGTAGACCTCGTTGCGGTTCAGGCAGGACTGTCCCCAGGTGAAGGAATCGCCGAGCACGACGATGTTCACGGTGTTTTCGTCGTAAACGTCCGCCTGCTGCATATGGGAGATCAGCGGATAGCGGCTGCGCTGCTCCCGGTCGGCGCGCTCGCGCTCCGCCGGCGTCAGCGTTTCGGATAACGCCTCGCAGATATCCGAGGACGGATCGACGGCGGACAGAAAATCGACTTTGTCCATCTGTTCGATCTGCAGCAGTTCGATATTGTCGTTCTCATCCTCCTGCCGCCGAACCTGTTCTTCGGACGCGCCGCTCATTTCATAGAAGTCGACCCTTAACAGCGCTTCCGCGGAAAACAGGACGATCACGGCGGAACAAAGGACGAGCAGCAGGTTTCTGACGACATAGAACGCTTTTCTCTTTTTCTTATGTTGTGCCAAGCAGGACCCTCCTCCCGGGAATGAAGGCGTTATTTCATTCGCAGCGTCAGACGCGCGCCGCCGTCGTTTTTGCAGTCGGCGTGAATAAACAGCGTCGTCACGCGGTCTTCGGTCTCGTCGATCCACGCGCCGCCCTGCCTGACAAACGGAAGAACCGTATGATCGTCGTAACCGAGCGCTTCGTTGATCCGCATATAATAAACCTCGATATCGTCCGCGCCGTCGCCGGTCACTTCGATGCGGGAAAGATCCGTCGGCTCGGCGAGAGAGAGCGCGATGAAGTCCTTTTCGAGAGGCAGCGTCAGATAATACCGGCGGAACGGCGTGCCGAACACGTCGTGCGCCGCGGTTTTCGAGGGATAATCCAGCTCGTATACGCATTCGCCGGCTTCCCGGCGCGTCAGAACGGGGGATACGCCCTTCGGCGTCGCGTCGTTGATCGCGGGCTCCGGGGCGTCCGCGACCGTCTCTGCGGGGGAGCCGAGCAGCGCGGAATAATCCCTTTTCAGAAATTCCTCAAAATATGACGCGTAAAAATAATTGGTCGCACTGCCGGGATGGAAATCTGCGGAATTGACGGAATAATTCGCTTTGTGTTTCGCGGAAACGAAGCTGCCGTAAAACGCGTCGACGCTGTCGTAAAGCGCGACGTGTCCGCACGCGCCGCAGAGCGTATGCAGCGGCTCGTACAGCGCTTTCTGGATCAGCTTCCCCTGATAGATCGGCAGCGTCATGAGCGCGACGGGAATCTGCGTCCGCGCGGAGAACGCGTCGAGGGGCTCGATGAATCCGGTCCGGAATTTTTCAAGGATCTCGCCTTTGAGGATCGGCGGGACGGAGTTCAGCCGGACGTAAGTCCCGTCCGCGGTATACATCGTTTTTGCCGTGACGAAATTCGCGAGCCGTTCCCCGATATTCGGCAGAAGCTTCGAGATCGCCGCGACGAGCTTGTTTTTCGCGCCGTCCACGTAACTCGCGCCGCGCAGGATCTCGTCCTCCGTAGACGAATCGTCCGGATCGTTATAAAGATAACCGAAGACGATCAGGTCGGGCCGCAGATCTTCGACGAGACTGCTTTCGGTCAGCCATTTCAGCTCGTCGTAGGCGTTTGCGCCGATCATCGCAACGCCGTATACGCGCACGTTATAGCCCTGCGCGCGCAGATTCGTTTCAAGCAGCCGCCAGAAAATTTCGTTGCGGTTGAGGCTGGACTGTCCCCAGACGAACGAATCGCCGATGACGACGATATTGACCGTGTTTTCATCGTATTCGCTTTCGTCCTGCATGCCGGCGATCAGCGGATATCCCGCGTATTCCGCAGCCGTCATTCTCTTCTGACCCTCCGGCGGCGTCAGGTCCGAAACGATGTTCCCGAAGACCGTCGAGGCGAAAAGATCCGCGTACCCCGCCTTTTCCATATCCATTTTCAGGATCTCGTCGTTTTCTTCCTTCTGCGCTTCGTAAAGCGCGATCGAAGAAGCGTCGTTCCTCTGTCGCCGCTGCGCACCGAGAAGCAGCTCGACGGCGGCGACGGTCAGAACGATGGCTGCGAGCACGATAAGCGCGTTGCGCAGCGCTTTTGATTTTCGATGTTTTGTATTCTTTTTCATATCCGTCGTCCCGGCTTTTATTGCGCAGGTATGATCCGAAGGCGCAGAAGCGCGCCGTCGTCGTCTTTGCAGTCTGCGTGGATCATCAGCGTGGTAACGCGCTCGGCTGCGTCGAATTTCCACACGCCGTTTTCCGCTGCGGGCGTGAAAACGGTGTGGTCGTCGTACCCGAGCCGGTCGTTCGTTATTCGATAAAAGAGCTCGACGCCATCCGCCCGGTCGGACTCGATCGAGATCTCCGAAAGCGCCGTCGGCGTCGCGAAAGACAGGGCGATGAAATCTTTTTCCAACGGGAGCGTGAGATAATAGCGGCTGTAGGTAAAACTCAACAGACTGTAATTTTTGTTCTTGGACGGATAGAGCACCGTGTACTCGGCGCCATCGGAACCGTTCGATACGGGCGTCGGCAGCGTTCTGGCGGGCGTCGGCTCGTTGAT
>JAFRTA010000049.1 GCA_017427315.1 Clostridia bacterium | reverse complement strand
CGTCGCGGCCGTTGAACATCATCACCGTCGCCACGAGCAGCAGCGGGATCAGAAGATAAGGCAGGAACTGCCGGATCCTCGAGCCTGCGTTATTGTCCAAAAAAATCACTCCTTTTCACGTTTCTTTCTTCCCCGAAATCATTTTTCATATACTTCCCGTTGCAGGATGCCGATATAAGGCAGGTTGCGGAATTTTTCCGCGTAATCGAGGCCGTAACCGACGACGAACTCGTCGGGGACCTCAAAGCCCGCGTAAGTCGCGGACACGTCCTTTGCCTTGCGGCGGGCGGGCTTGTCGAGCAGGGTGCAGATGCGGATGCTGTTCGGATTCTTCGCCGTGAGCACCTTCATCAGATAAGAGAGCGTTACGCCGCTGTCGAGGATATCTTCCACAATCAGCACGTCGTAACCGTCGATCTGACGGTCGAGGTCTTTTTTGATTTCGACGACGCCCGAGGTCTTGACGCCCGCGCCGTAGGTGGAGACCGCCATGAAATCTATCTCGCAGGGCAGGTCGATCGCGCGCATCAGATCCGCCATAAAAATCACGGAGCCCTTGAGCACGCTGACGAGAAGCAGCTTTCTGCCCCTGTAATCCGCGGTGATCCTCGCGCCGAGCTCGGAAACCCTGTCGTGCAGCTCCTTCTCACTCAAAAGAACTTTTTCAATGCATTCGTTCATCGTTTTTCCTCCGTTTAACCTCGATCTGCAGAATACTGCGCGTTTTATCCGTCACGGCAGCGCGTTCGTCGACGCCGAGCCCCTCCGCCCAAAGCACGCCCTTCGCGTCCGCAAGGACCGCAAGCGCGCCTCGCTGCGGCGCGGGAATCTTTTTTTCGGCGCAAAGCTGTTTGAAGCTTTTCGTCACGCCCCGCCCGGGGGGGCGCAGCCCGTCGCCTTCGCGCCTGCCGCGAACGGTGATAGGATATATCATTGTATCACAGTCCAAATAATAATAAAATACTTCTTTGTAAATTTTTTTGTTTTTTGCGGAATTTTTTTCATATTCTTCCCGCGTCAGCACCGAAAAACGAATCTCTCCGCCGGACAGCTCCGCCGTTTCCGGCAAAGCCGTATAAACCGTCTGTTTCTGTTCCGGCGGCTCCGGAGCGGTCCTGCGCCGAAGCCGGCCGCCGTCGACGACGACGGTCTCGCCGCCGTTCATGTTTTCACTGCCGCCCTTTTCCAGAAGCGACGCGACGGCGCGGATATGACGCGTCTCGGGCTGCGTCCCCGTCAGCGCGCGCAGAACGACGGAAAGCGTTCTTTCACGCAGAGGCTCCGGCGCGCGAAGAAGCTCCGCCACGGAATAACCGTCCGCGCGGCGCGCGGTTTCCGCAATATCCCGCGCGATCGCGTCGAGCGCCGCCTCGTCGTTTTTCAGAATCGACAGCGTGCGGGCAAAGCAGGAGAGAAACGCCGGGTTGACTGCCCGGAGCGCCGGCAGCGCCTCGTTGCGGATCCTGCTGCGGCTGTACTCGCTTCCCAGATTCGTGCTGTCGGTCACGAACGGGATCCCGTTTTCCTCGCAGTACCGCAGGATCTCCGCTTTCGTGCAGTCGATCAGCGGGCGGACAATCCCGTCCCGTACGGGCGGGATCCCGCACAATCCCTTCAATCCCGTTCCGCGCGCGAGGTTCAAAAGAAACGTTTCGGCGCAGTCATCCAGATTGTGCGCGGTCGCGATCAGCGCATCGGGATCGATCGAGCGGAAAAAAGCATACCGCAGCCGTCTGCCGCATTCCTCGACGCTCTCCCCCGTCTCTTTGCAGAGCTGCGGCACGTCGAACCGGGCGACGCGCAAAGGGATCTTTCTTTTTTCACAGAATTCCCTTACGAACGCCTCGTCCCGGTCCGCCTCCGCGCCGCGGATGCCGTGGTGCACGTGGGCGGCGGTCAGCGCAAGCTCCCAATCCGGCGCGAGTTCGTTCAGAATACTCAAAAGAGCCGCGGAGTCGCTGCCGCCGGAGAACCCGACGACGACCCGACGGCCCTTGAGGGGCATACGGTATTTTTCAACGGTGAAGATCAGTTTATTCTTCATCCTCGTCCCTTGCCTTCGTGGTAAACAGCGTATATTCCGGAATCCATGTCAGCTCGATATCCGTCGTCGGGCCGTGGCGGTTCTTCTGCACGAGCACCTGCGCTTTATTCACCTCGATCGCAGCCTCGCCTTCGTCTTTGCTGTAATAGGTATCGCGGTAAAGCATCAGGACGATGTCCGCGTCCTGCTCGATGGAGCCGGACTCGCGCAGGTCCGCAAGCTGCGGCTTGTGCGATTTTGAGCCGCGCGCGTCGGTGCCTCTGGAAAGCTGCGCGAGCGTGACGACGGGAATTTTGAGGTCCTTCGCCATCAGCTTGAGGCTCCGCGTAATGTCAGAGACCTCCTGCACGCGGTTTTCTTTCCGCTCTGCGGAGCGCATGAGCTGCAGATAATCGATGAAGATGCAGTCCACGTCCTTCATCCGGCGGACGCGCGCCTTGATCTCGGGAACGGTGATATCCGAAGTATCGTCGAAATACAAATCGAAATCGGCGAGATACATCGTCGCTCTGGAAAGCTCCTGCCATTCGCGCGCCTCAAATTTGCCGGACCGCATTTTCGTGCTCTCGACTCTCGCCTCGGAGGCGATCACCCGCTGCGCAAGCTGTTCCCTGCCCATTTCGAGCGAGAAGAACACGACCTTTTTCCCCTTGCGGGCGATATTGGTCGCCATATTCAGCGCAAAGCTCGTTTTACCCATCGCGGGACGGGCGCCGACGATGATCAGGTCCGATTTATTGAGGCCCGTGGTCACCCGGTCGAGATCGTCGAAACCGGTTTTCAGGCCGACGTATTTTTCCTTCTCGTCGGATGTAATCTGATACAGGCGCGTATACACGTCCGGCGTGATCTCGCTCAGCCGCGTCGGGCCGGAGACGGTCTGTCCCTGCCGGATATCGTAGATTTTCGACTCGGCGAAATCCAGAAGCTCCTCCGCGGTATCGGCGGACGAGGCGGATTTATCGATAATCTCCCGCGAGGCGAGGATCAGACTGCGGACGTAAAACTTTTCCTTGATGATCCGCGCGTACGCCTCGACGTTCGCCGTGGAGGGTACGTTTTTGGAGAGCTGGAAGAGATAATTCTTCCCGCTCTCGTCGCTGAAGACCTTATCCTCCTTCAGCATATTCAGGATCAGGAGCGGGTCGACCGAACCGCCCGTCGCCTGGTCCAGCAGCAGCATCGACTTGAAGATCTCACGGTGCTGCGGCAGATAGAAATAATCCGTCTTGATAATCAGCGAGACCGTAACAAGACACGAGGGGTCCAACAGGATAGAGCCCAGGACCGCCTGCTCCGCCTCCAGCGAAAAGGGAAGCTCGCCCTCGTTTATGAATTCGTTTTCAGCCATAACAGACGCTCCGCCGTATTATTCGCCCACAAGCACGTACATATTGACCGTGACCTCGGAATGCAGGCGGATCGCGAATTCATATGTACCGAACGCCTTGATATCCTCGACGGATATCCTGCGTTTGTCGATTTCCGTTCCGTACTGTTCCGCAAGCGCAGTCGCGATCTCCTTCGCGGTGACCGCGCCGAAGAGCTTGCCGCTCGCGCCGGCTTTCGCGCTGACGCGCACGGTCCTGCCCTCTAATTTTTCTTTGTTTTCCTTCGCGATGCGAAGCTCTTCCGCCTTTTTAAACTGCGCCGACGCCTCGCGGTTTTTCAGCTCGTTGAGCGCCTGCGCGTCCGCCGCCTTCGCGATCCCCTTGGGCATCAGGAAATTCCTTGCGTACCCGTCGCTGACGGTGACCTTCTGCCCTTTCTTGCCCAGGCTTTTCACGTCCTGCATCAAAATAACGTCCATAAACGACATCCTTTCGTCGTATAGTTGATAGTTGTTAGTTGTTAGTTGCTGGTTGTTAGTTGCTGGTTGTTAGTTGCTGGTTGTTAGTTGTTCGTTTTCCGTTTCCGGTCGGTCTTTGGTCTTTGGTCTTTCGTCTTTGATCTATAACTTCACACCTCGATGATCAGCGGCACCACGATCGGGCTGCGCTTGGTCTGTTCGTAGAGGAATTTTCCGAGATCGTCGCGCAGATGGTTCCGGATCGCCGGCAGGTCGAACCTGCCCGCGCGGGTATAGCGGTCGAATATATCCAGCACGAGCTCCGCCGCGTCGGCGAACAGGTCCTCCGCGTCCTTCACGAAGACGAAACCGCGGGACTCGAACGTCGGCTCGGAGAGGATCGTCGCGCTGTAAGGGTCGACCGCGACCGAAACCGCGACCAGACCGTGCTCGGAGAGCTTTTTGCGGTCCCTTAAAATGATATTTCCCACGTCGCCCACGCCGTAGCCGTCGACGTAGATGCGCCCCGCGGGGACGGACGCGTCCGCCCTGATCGCGCTTTTGCTCAATGTGACGCAGGTTCCGTTGTCCGCAAGAATAATGTTCTTGGCGGGGATCCCCCGCTGCTCGCCCAACGCCGCGTTGGCGGCAAGGTGCTTGCGCTCGCCGTGTACCGGGATAAAAAACGTGGGGTTCACGATGCTCAGCATGAGCTTGAGCTCCTCCTGCCGCGCGTGGCCGGAAACGTGCACGTCGTACATCTGGCTGTAATAGACCTCCGCGCCGAGCTTGAGCAGCTCGTCGATGACCTTGCCCACCGTGCGCTCGTTGCCGGGGATCGGGGTGGCGGAAATGATGACCGCGTCGTTCGGCGTGATATGCACCTTGCGGTGATCGGCGGACGCCATCCGCGTCAGCGCGCTCATCGGCTCGCCCTGACTGCCGGTGGTGATCAGCGTCAGGCAGTCGTCGGGATAGCTTTTCATCTCGTCAAGGCTGATCAGCACGCCCTGCGGCACATTCAGATAGCCGAGCTCGGAGGCGATATTGACCACGTTCTCGAGGCTTCTGCCCGAGAGGGCGACTTTTCTGCCGAGACGGTGCGAAACGTCGATAATCTGCTGCACGCGGTGGATATTCGAGGCAAAGGTCGCCACGATCACACGCTTTTTGCGCGCGTGCACGAACAGCGTCTCGAGCGAGCCGCCGACCTTGCGTTCGCTTTCGGTAAAACCGGCGCGTTCGGCGTTGGTGGAATCCATCATCAGACAGGTCACGCCCCCGCGCCCGAGCTCGGCGAAGCGGGCGAGATCGATCACCTCGCCGTCGATCGGGGTGGAGTCGATCTTGAAGTCGCCGGTATGCACAACCGTCGCAGCCGCGCACTTGATCGCAAGGCCGATGGAATCCGGGATCGAATGGTTGACGTGGATCGCCTCGACGGTGAAGCCGCCGAGCGTCAGAACATCGCCGGGCCGGATAACGTTGAGCGAAACGAGCCGGTCGATGCCCGCCTCCTCGAGCTTTCCGTGAATCAGGCCGGCGGTCAGCCGCGTCGCGTAAACCGGCACGTTGACCTCCTTGAGAAAATAGGAAAGTCCGCCGATATGGTCTTCGTGGCCGTGGGTGATGATCACGCCGCGCACCCGGTCGGCGTTGCGGATAAGATAGGTAAAATCGGGCAGAACGAGATCGACGCCGGGCATGCCCGCATCGGGGAATTCGAGTCCGCAGTCAAGCACGATGATATCTTCCCCGTACTCGAACACGGTCATGTTTTTCCCGATTTCGTTCAGTCCGCCGAGAAACGATATCTTCATCTGCTCCTCGGCTTTTTTCGGTCTGCCGCGCTTCACGGATACCGAAGACGCGCCCGGGCGGCGGGCGGCGGATAATTGTTCTTTAGATGCTTTCGGCATAAAATTGCTCCCTGTATGGTTTTCAAATCATCATGTAAGCTTTTGCTTGGGGCAAGGAGAGTCGAACCCAAACCGCCTTCGGACGGTTCTTTTCGGCTGTTTTCCGTCCTTCGTCCTTGCTTTGCCGTATTATCAAGGCAGATGAGGCAGGATTGGAGAAAATCCGCCCTGAAAAACCGATTCGGATTCGACTCTCCCTGCCCTGAATTATATATGTAAGTTTTATCCCAGCTTAACGATTTTTTATCAGTATATTATAATACTACAGAATCCGGATATTGTCAAGGAGTGTAAATTCTGATTCATCGGGCAAAGCGATGAATCAGAATTTACGGGGAAAAGGGATGAGGGAAAAGTGTCTGAAGATTTGTCCCTTTTCCCTTATTCCTTTTCCCTCTGTAAATTCTGATTTATACGCTGCGCGCATAAATCAGAATTTCGCAATCATTTCCTCAATCTCCCCGCACAGCTCGGCGGCGGTCTCGCTGTTCGCCGCTTCGGCGGTGATGCGGATACGGGTGCCGCGGTCCGACGGCGTGAGCAAAATCTCTCCCCTCGGGCGGCGCAGGCGAACGCCCGCCCCGCGGGAGACGGAGCCGTCCCGCAGCGATTCCAGCACCGCGGCCGTGCGGTCGCTGCCGCCGGGGACGCCGACGACGCCCTTATGCAGCGCGAATTTCGGCAGTCGGGCGACGAGCTGCGCAAGGGTCTCCCCCGCGGCCGCCATCGCGTCGAGCACGCGGACGATGAGGAACAGCGCGTCCCGCGACCACACGCATTCGCCGATCAGCGACGCGGCGTCGTCGGAAACGGCGTCGTCTTCATCGAAGAACCTGACGACGTGGCAGCCGCTTTTCTCCGCGACCTCGTCGATCGCGCAGGGCGAGAGAAACGGGACGGCAAGATCGCCGCCGTCCTCCGCCGCCAGAGCGCCCGCAAGCGCGAGAAGCGTTTCATACGGGACCTGCCCGTCGTTCTCGTCGCGGGCCGAAACGCATACGCCGTCGCGGTCGATTACGAACAGCGGCCGCACATCTTCATTCGCGGTCTGCCTGCCGAAAAACTCGCGGGCGAGCGCGGAGACGCGGTCGCTCTCGCTCACGGCCCCGAAGCGCAGCGCGCCGTGATATTCGCTTTTATAGAAGCTCAATTGTCTGCGGTACATCGACAAAAGATACGACATATCCCGCGCGGAGCCGCAATGCCCGGCGTCGCAGCAGACGAAATCGGAAGCGCGCATGCGATATTCAAAATCGCGGCATTCCGCGCGCCCGGGCGGAAGAGCGTGTTCCCCCGCGAACGAGACGCGGACCTCGCCCGCGCCGGACGAAACGAACACGCCCGCGTTCATGCCGGCATAAGTGAGCAGGAACCGGTACTGCGCGAAAAAACAGCCGCCGAAATTCCAGATATGCGCGCCGGCAGAGATCGCGCCGGCGCAGACCGCCGCGAGGATCGCCGCCGCGCTGTTGCTGCCGTCGCACGCCGCCGCGATATATTTGCCCGAATACACGCTGCCGAACGCAGCGCCCGCGGCCGAGGCGCGGCAGACCGAGACCTCTGTGAACGCCGCGCCGGAAAAACCGCCGTCTTCGAGGACCGGTTCCGGAAGATACCCCTCGGTAACGTTCTCGCTGACGATGCTGCCGCGGGGAATGTTCTTTTCCGCGGCAACGCAGACGCAGCTCCCGACGGCGGCGTTTTCGCCGATCACCGTGCCGCCGCCGATGACCGCCCCTTCATAAAGACGGGCGCCTGCGCGTACCGTCGCTTTATCACAGAGCACCGCCTCGCTGGCGTAAGCGCCCGCGCCGAAAAACGCGCCCCTGCCGGCGACGGTCTTGCGCACCGTCGCGCCGACGCCCACGAAGCACGCCTCGTCCAACGAAGTATACGGCCCGATCACCGCGCCTTCGCTCAGGGTGACGTTCCTGCCGATCCAGACCGGCGGCAGCAGCGTATAATTGCCGTCCGGCAGCCGGTCGGCGGCGAACACGCCCTTGCGCCGCTCGGGCAGACGCACGTCCGTTTTCCGGTCGAGCACGTCGCACACGCACTGCCGGTACGCTTCCGGCGAACCGACGTCTATCCAGTAGCCGCTCTCCTCGTAAGCGTAAAAGGGCGAGCTGTCGCCGAGCAGCAGCGGGAACAGATCCCCCGCAAAATCGACCGCGCCCGCAGACGGAATCAGCTCGCAGAGATCCGGGTCGATCAGATACGTCCCGGTGTTCGCAAGGTCCCCGTCCAACCGTTCCCAGCCGGGCTTCTCCGCAAAAGATACCACCGCGCCTTCCGCGTCCGTTTTCAGGATCCCGTATTCCCCCGGCTGCCGCACGCGCTTGCAGACCGCCGTCAGCGCGCTGCCCCGCCGGCGGTGGAAGTCGAGAATGCGCGCGTAATCGAAGCCGAACAGTCCGTCGCCGCTGAAAACGAAAACGGGCTCCCCGTCGTCGGGCAGGTATCGCGCCGCGTCCGCGAACGCGCCTGCGGTGCCTCTGGGCTGCGTCTCCCGCGAATAAATCAGCTCCATATTGCCGAACCGGTCGCCGAAATACCGCGGGATCTGCTCCGGCAGATAACGGAGCGTAAGCACGGCGCGCGAAAACCCGGCGCGCTCCAGACGTTCCAGCGTATACGCAAGCAGCGGTTCGGAAAAGAGCCGTACCATCGGCTTCGGGGTCAGGCGGGTCAGCGGGCGGAGCCGTTTGCCCTCTCCGCCGGCGAGAATGACTGCGTTCATAATTCTTATTCCTTTCTCCGCGCCGTCTTTTCGGACTTCACGGATTGACAAAAATCGGTCGGGAGAGTATGATTGTTTTAAAGACAAATCGGAGGGCTTTATGATTGTTCAAATGTTTACCGACGGCGCGTGCTCGGGCAACCCCGGGCCCGGCGGCTGGTGCTGTATTCTCCGCTGGGGAGAATACGAAAAAATGCTCAGCGACGGAGAAGCGCAGACGACCAACAACCGCATGGAGCTCACCGCCGTGGTGGAAGGCCTCCGGGCGCTGAACCGCCCCTGCGAGGTGCGGATCACGACGGACTCGACCTACGTCGCGGACTCGGTCTGCAAAGGCTGGGTCTATAACTGGCAGAAAAAAGACTGGCTGCGGCAGGGCAAACCCGTGCCGAACGCCGACCTCTGGCAGGCGCTGCTCCCGCTGCTCGAAGAGCACAAGGTCGAATTCAACTGGGTGCGCGGCCACGCCGGCCACCCGGAAAACGAGCGCTGCGACGCCGAGGCGGTGCGGCAGAGCCGTAAATACTGATTTATCGCGGAGCGATAAATCAGTATTTACCAAGGGAGAAGGGATGAGGGAGAAGGGAAAAGGGCTTGTTTAATTGATTATCTGCCTCAAAAGACGCGATAGCGTTCATTTTTCGACAATCGCGGAGAATAAACCGAGACGCAGAGCGTATCATTATCGTTCTCTCATCCCTCATTCCTTCTCCCTCATCCCTTCGGGCG
>JAFRTA010000048.1 GCA_017427315.1 Clostridia bacterium | reverse complement strand
GCAGACGCAGACGAAGTCCTCATGGCCCATCTCGTCGCACGTCGGCGCAAGATACGCGTCGTCGCCCTCGGCGCGCGTCCAGTAAGACTCGTGCGCCTCCGTCTCGTAGGTCGCGACCGCGCTGAATTCCGCCGTGACGTTCTCAAAGCCCTCGGCGTCGATCGGCGTCCAGTTTACGAAGCGGTAATGGAAGAGCTCATCGCACCGCACCAGCTCCGCAGCCTCGGGAAGCCGATCCGCCAGGCTCTCGCCGTGTTCCGCGACGAGCGTGTCGTACTGGCCGGTATAGGGGTTATCGAAGTTGACCCTGTATTTGTTGATCCGCCAGACCGCCTTCGCCGTGATATCGCAGGCTTTGAGATTCACGGAGAAGCTGTAGGTCGCCGGGAAGTTATACGATCCGGAGTCCAACGTGAAGGTGTCGAAACGGACCGTTTCCGTCGTGCCGTCGCCGAAGGTCAGGTCCCAGCCGATCAGATGGTATCCTTCCTTCTCCGGCACCGGAAGCTGATAGAAAGGCTGGTTCGCGTCAAGCGTGAAGGCCTCCGTCGTAATATTGCCGTTCGAATCGTCCACCGTGAAGGTGTATTCGACCGGCTGCCACACCGCGTACAGCTCCAGCATGCCCGCCGTCGCCAGGTTCGTCACGTTCTGCCCGTCGGTATATTCGGCCGCGCCGTTTGCGCTCTTCGCCCAGCCGAGGAAGGTGAAGCCGTCGAATGCGTAGATGTTCGCGAGCAGGTCCTGCGCCTCGTCATAGGTGAAGTCCTGATCCCTCGACTGTTCCCCGTCGGGATACCACGCCGGGGCGTTGCTGTTGAAGCGCACCGTATAGGGGTTCGCCCTCCACTGCACGTACAGGTCGATCGTGTCGCCGTCGACGCTCGAGAGGTTCGTGCCTGCGCCGACCGTATAGCCGTTGCCGTAGCTCGCCCCCGTACCGTCTGCGTTCGCCGTCCATTTCACGAAGGTATAGCCGGTCTTCGTGAACGTGTTCAGCGTCATCGTCGCCGTCCGATCGTAGGTAAAGATCTGCTCCAGCGTCGCGTCCGTGCCGTTGTTCGCGTGATAGACGACCGTATACTCGATCGGCGTCCATACCGCGTACAGATTCACGGTGACGCCGTGATCCTCCGCCAGGTTCGAGACGAGCTGCGCGTCGTCGTAGACCTTCGCGCCGCTCGCGGTCTCCGCCCAGCCGGAGAAGAGATAGCCCGTTCTCGTGAACGTGTTCGCCGTGAGCGCTTTGGTCTCGCCGTAGACGTACGCCTCGTCCGCCATCGCGCCCTCGCCGCCGTTCGCGTTGAACTTCACGGTATAGGCGTTGCCCTGCCAGACCGCGTACAGGTCGACGACGCCGCCGTCCGTCGCGGTCAGCTCATTGACTTCCTGTTTGTCGGTATAGACGATCGCGCCGTCCGCGCTCGTCGCCCAGCCCGCGACGTGGTTGCCGGTCATCGTGAACCCGCTCGCGTTCAGCGCCTGCGCCGTACCGTAAACGAAGCTCTGGTCCGCCATTTCGCCGCTGCCGCCGTTGGCGTGGAATCTCACGGTGTAGTGATGCGGGAGCCAGATCGCCTTCAGGACCGCGATATCGCCCTGCGTCGAGGAAAGGTTCGTGACGGGGTCGCCGTCCGCGTAGGTGTCTTCGCCGAGCTGCCAGCCGCCGAAATCATAGCCGGTCTTCGTGAACCCGTTCGCCGTGAGCGTCACGGTGGTATCGTACGCCACGTTCGGGATATCCGCCATCGTACCCTCGCCGCCGTCCGCGTCGAAGCGGATGGTGTAGGTGATCGGCGTCCAGTTCGCGGTCAGATAGCCGTCGCCGCTGAATTTATACGTACCGGTCTGCGTCGCCGCGTCGTAGGTCCAGACGCCGTCCCCGTCGCCCGCGACATAGGTCCAGCCGGTGAACAGATAGCCCTCTCTGTAGGGAGGCGCGATCTCCTGCGACTCATAGTCGCCGATCTCATCGTTGTATACGCCGCCCAGACGCGTGACCGCCGTGCTCTCTTTGAAGATACCGCCGTTGGGATCGACCCACAGCTTGTAGCCGTGCGCTTCCCAGGTCGCCTCCAGCGTCACGGTGGAATCCACCATGGTAAAGGACGCGGTGCCGTCTGCGTTGTTGGTCAGCGCATCGACGCTGCCCGAGAAGAGCGTCCAGCCGAGGAAATCATAGCCCGTTCTGGTCGGCACGTCAAGGGAGATCACGTCGCCGATATGGGCGGTCGTCGTGAGCGTCACGAAATAGGACTGACCGTTATAGCTGCCGGAATTGAGTTTCAGATAGATCGTATAGTCGATCGCCTGCCAGACCGCGTAAAGGGTGACCTCGCCGTTCGGCGCCGCGGTCAGGTTGCCGACCTCCTGAAATTCCTCATAGTCCGCCGCGGTCGCGTCGGGATCCGTCGACCAGCCGAGGAATTCATAGCCGAGCCTCGTATAGTACAGGTTCTCGCTGATGCGGAACGTGACGTCGTACGTCGCGTTTTTGTCCGGCAGCTCTTCGCCGCTCAGGCTGACGCCGCCATTCTTATCGTATTTCACGGTATACGTGTTGGGGGTCCAGTGCGCCTTGAGCTCGGCGCTGCCGTATTTGCCGTTCAGCGAAGCGCCGTCTGCCACGTCCGTATTCACGACCCAGTTGCCCGCGCCGGTCTTGACCGTCCAGCCCGTGAAGGTGTAGCCGGTCTTGGTCGGCGTCGCGAGCGTGTCGGTCGAATCGGCGGTATACGCCTTCGCCGCCATCGCGTCGCCGCCGTCGGTATCGAAGGTCAGCGTGTAGTCGATCGGCTCCCAGACCGCGTACAGCGTGACTACCGCGCCGTTCTCCGTGGCAAGGTCCGTCGTCAGGGTCGCGCCGTCGTTGTAGACCTTCGCGCCGTCCGCGCTCGTCGCCCAGCCCCGGAACGTGTAGCCGTTCCGCACGAAACCGTTCGCCGTCAGCGTCTTGTTGACGCCGTAGGTCTTCGCGAAGCCTGCCGTCGAGCCGGTCGCCTTAAGGCTGCTGCTCGCGTCGTTCTTATCGAAAAGGATATTATATACGTTCGCGGTCCAGTTCGCCGTATAGCTGCGGTTGCCGGTGGAGCCCTGCAGGATGGTGACGGAAGTATTATTGTCGCCGCTCAGGCCTGTGCCGCTCCAGCCCTTGAACTGATAACCCGTCTTCGTCGGGTTGTTCAGCGTGAAGCTCGGCGTGTCGACCTGATAGCTCGTCGGGTTGCCGGTCGCCGTGCCGCCGTTCAGCGTGTAGCCGATCGTGTAGGTATCCTTCGACCACTGCGCCTTCAGCGTCACGTTGCCCCATTTACCGTTGACGGAGGTGCCTGCCGTATAGGTCGATGAGCTGCTCCAGTTGCCGACGTTCGCGGTCGGTTTCCAGCCCGTGAAGGAATAGCCGCTCTTGACCGGCGTGGGCAAGGATACATTCGTCGAGGTGATATAGTAGTCCTGCGAAGACAGCGCCTCGCCTCCGTCCGTATTATATGTAATGGTATACTTGGTCGCGGTCCAGCCGGCGGTCAGGGTATCGGTCTTGTCCTTCCCTGCGCCGTAGGTATAGACCTTGGTCGAGGAATTGAACGAACCGTTGCTGTCACCGCCGAACGTCCAGCCGGTGAAGGTGTAGCCGTCGCGCGTGGGATCGGGAACCGACAGTGTCGTATTGTAATTCTGCCAGTAGGTTTTATTCTCGGTGCTGCCGTTCCACGTGCCGCCGTTGGGATAGATCGTCACGTTGCTTCTGTGGATCTTCCAGATCGCATAAAGCGTCTCGTTATAGCCGACGGTCACGGAGGAAGCGCCGGTCGTTGCGGAGCTGCTCTTGTTCCAGCCGAGGAAATCGTAACCGGTCCTGTCCGCGGGATCGCCGGGGGTATAAGAGATCGTCGCCGCCGTGCCGATGGTCGGATAGTTCGTCGCGCTCAGGGTGCCGAGCGAGCCGCCGTTGGCGTTTAAGGTGACCTTGGTACACAGCGCGGCAAGCGCGTTGTTCAGGTTGGTCGCAAGGGTCGCCGTGTTCGACGTGTTGTTGAGCTGGGTCAGCCCCTTGTACGCCGCGGTGAACGCGGACTGGAACGCGGTCCATTTATAGCTGGTATTCGCATCGAAATAGCAGCTTGTGATATTCGAGCCGCTGATACCGCTGACGCCGAGCTGCGGGAATTTCTTCAGGGCGTTCATCACAGCGGTGCGCAGAGTGCCCTTATTGTAATAGATCGCGTGCAGCTTACATACGTTATGGGACCATGCGTAATAACCGCCGTCGTGGTTGCCGTAGGCGCTCTTGACCATATAATCGTAGGTCGCGCCGGAGGTGCTGCTCGTCGTGCCAGCTAACGCCCTCGGCCATGCACCGGCGTAGCGCATACCTTCCGTCTCATCCGACGGCTGGTCTGTTCTGCCGGTACCCTGCTGGGCGTACAGTGTGCCATAGTCGCTGTAATAACTGCCTCCGTTGTCTGCGCCTGTATGCCATGTATTATATCCGCTTGTGCTTCTGCCAGTAAAATCGGCAATATACCATCCGCCGGTCGTTCCGCCGGAATCCTCATCGTCGCAAACGAACATGCCGATGCCGAGATTGGGGATCTGTTTCAGATCGGTATAACGGCTGGTGTCGATATACAAGTTGCCGTAGGAGGCGTTATAAATACACGCCTGTACGTTTTTCGTGTTCTCTCTGTATTTGCCGCCCATGAAATTATGCACGGAAGACGTATTTGTGCTGGCGCTGTCGGAACCGATATAGCTGGGGTTAGAATCGGTAGCGATCTGCAGATAATAGCCGAGAGAGGAGCTGTTGGCAAACGTCGTATACCAGGTCGTGGCGTCGCTGTGCCACGTATTATAAGTCGTCTGACCTTTTCCGTTTTTCCGGCTGTTGGAGCCGGTCGTGGCGGTACCGCCGACGTAGCCGGTCGCTTCCTTACTGATAAACGCCGAGAAATTAGAAAGGTTGGTATACCGCCAATAGTCGTTGTCCCAGTCGCCCTTGGAGTTTTTGCCTCCGTCGGTCAGCGAATGGAAGCCTGAGATCCAAAGGATGCTGCCCGCCCAGTTCGCGCCGCCGCTGGTGCCGGTGCCGGCGTCGGTGCCTGCTGCGACCGGCACGGTATACGGCTTATATACATAAGTATAAGCGTACGCTTTTTTCGCGACGCTGTCCGCCGGGTCGGTATAGCTCAGGGTCCAGCGGATATAGCAGCCGTTCGTACTCGCCGCAAGCGAGGGCGAGGTGCTGCTGCGGCTGACCGTGACGTAGCTGCCGTTGGTGACCGTGGAGCTGCTCAGCGAGATGCTGCCGCCCGAAAGCGAACCGAGATCCTCGGTCAGGAACTCTCCGGAGACCGTCGCGTTCCCGGCTCCGGAAAGCGAATAATAAATGTAACCGATGTTATCGTACGCGGTCTTGACCGTGCCGTCGTTGTTGTTGTTCACGAAAAACTGGAACGGCGTCGAGGACGCATTCTGTGACGATTTCGCGTCCGGAAAGAGGTAGATCGCCTCCGGGACGACGAACTTCAGGTCGCTGCTCGCCGTGACCGTGCTCGCGCGGGTGCTCGCGGCGAATGCAGTGACGACCCCCGCAAAGGGCAGCGACGCAAAGATCATGATCGCCGCCAGCACGAACGAGAGTATTTTTCTGCTGTGTTTCATATACTTTACCTCCTGTAAAGAGTCTGTTTCAATCATAATAATAATCGCGGATAATTGCAATAATGATGTGTTTCTATGAACATTTCTTTACAATTTCATCATTTTACACATTTTTAACAATTTCATTACAGCGTTTTATATAAAACCACACAGTTTTTTGTTTTATATGCGGAAATAAAACACAAAACAAATCCGGGCATCTCTTCGGCCGGCGGTGAAGCCTGTAAATATTGATTTGTCGAGGTCTTTTTCGCGGCGTTGGGGGGGGCGACTGTAGATAATATGTAAGGTCCCCAAGCTTGTAAACTCGTGGATTTATCTGTATAATGAATAAGCAAACCAAAAATACAGCATTACCGCATACAAGAAGGGACGATTATCAATCGTCCGGATTGTCGGCGAAGGCATCCCTACCTTTACGGTGGGGATGGCGAGACGGCAACAAATGTTCCTGAAACTCTTCAGACAGAGCGGTTTTTTGATATCTGATTTCCTTATGCACCCGCAAGGGAATCAAACATCATAAAAACCGTTTCATATAAAAGATTGTATGAGCAATCGTTACCGCCTCGCCACCCCGCCCCGAAGGAGCGGGGTGGACTCATCGGCAACGCGGACGATTGATAATCGTCTACAATCCGTGCGCCCGACACCTCAACAAACCCGGATTTTTCCGGAACCGTGCGGGAAGAACACAAAAAACCGCCCTGCGCCGAAGCGCGGGGCGGTCGTCGTTACGGGGTTATTTTCTTCCGCCGAACAGGTTGCGGAAGAATTGGATGATTCCTGCGAAGAACGCGGCGATCCTTGCGAAGAAGTTCGTCGTCTGGCCGCCGTTGCCGCCGGTGATGTCGATCACCGTTCCGCCCGAACCGGGGTCGCTGCCGCCGCCCGATCCGCCGGAGCCGGAGCCGCTGCCGGGCATCGCCTCGCCGCAGCGGTCGCAGACGTCGTCGTAATCCTCGTCGATATGGCCGAGGGCCGGAAGAATCTGCCGCTTCACGATCTCCTCTCCGCAGCGCTCACAGTACTGATAAGCCGTGTATCCCTTTTCGGTACAGGTGGGCTCCCAGCGTTCCGCCGTTGCGATCGTGCCGTGGTTATGGTTGTCATATTCGCCGTAAGGCATACCGCAAAGCTCGCAATGCGCTCTGTCGGTACAGGTCGCGGTCCCGCCGATATGTGTGTGTGCAGGGATCTCGTAATGCTCATCATAGTAGCCGCCGCACTCGGTGCAGGTATACCGCATGATCGCGTCCCTTGCAGTATAGGAGGTATTGATGATCTCACCCTTGTCGAACGTACAGGCTTCGGTGACCGTCGCGCCGCAGCGGTCGCAGGTTCCGGTATGGCTGCGGTTTGCCGCGTCGTATTCCCACGCGCTCATCGTGTGCCCGAGCGCCGGATAGTCCTCGTGCCTCGTCTCGCTGCAGACGCAGACGAAGTCCTCATGGCCCATCTCGTCGCACGTCGGCGCAAGATACGCGTCGTCGCCCTCGGCGCGCGTCCAGTAAGACTCGTGCGCCTCCGTCTCGTAGGTCGCGACCGCGCTGAATTCCGCCGTGACGTT
>JAFRTA010000443.1 GCA_017427315.1 Clostridia bacterium | reverse complement strand
TTCAAAAGGGCCAAGGATAAGGATCACGGATGAAACGGATCGATACGATAAAAAGGCGCGAAGCGCTTTTCCTTCATTATCCATTATCCATTTTTTGAACGGACCGGGTCTACCTCATTTTCAGATATATTGTCGCCATCGGCGGGAGCTGCAGCGCGATCGAATCCGCCTTGCCGTGCATCGGCTGCGGTTCCGATTTATAAACGCGCTTTCGGACCTGCCCCGTTCCGCCGAATTCCTTCGCGTCCGAATTGAAAACGACCTCGTAGGTGCCTTTTTTCGGCACGCCGATGCGGTATCCGTCCCGCGGCACCTTCGTGAAATTGCAGGCGACGAGCACGCTGCCGCCGTTCTCGCTTTTGCGCTCAAACGCGATCACGGAATTCGTATTGTCGTCGCTGACGATCCACTCGAAGCCGTCCCACGAATAATCGATCTCCCACAGCGCGGGATTCTGCTTATAAAAAGCGTTCAGCGCCGCGGAATAGCCTTTCAGTTGACGGTGCTTCTCATATTCCAGCAGCAGCCAGTCGAGCTCCTTGTATTCGTTCCACTCGATGAACTGCCCGAACTCCTGCCCCATGAACAAAAGCTTCTTGCCCGGGTGCGCATACATATAACCGAGGAACGCCCGCACGCCGGCGAATTTTTCCTCGTAATCGCCGGGCATCTTGTTGATGAGCGAGCGTTTGCCGTGCACGACCTCGTCGTGGGAGATCGGCAGGACGAAATTTTCGGAAAAGGCGTAGAAGAACGAGAAGGTGATCAGATCGTGGTTGTATTTCCGGAAATACCCGTCCATCGAGAAATATTTGAGGATATCGTTCATCCAGCCCATATTCCACTTGAAATTGAAGCCGAGGCCGCCCATATACACGGGCTTCGAGACCATCGGCCACGCGGTGCTCTCCTCGGCGACCATCATCACGCCCGGGAAGTCGCGGAACACCGCCTCGTTGATCTTGCCGAGGCACGCGACGGCTTCGAGGTTCTCGTTGCCGCCGTTTTTGTTCGGGATCCACTGCCCGTTGTCGCGCCCGTAGTCGAGATAGAGCATCGAGGCGACCGCATCCACCCGCAGCCCGTCCACGTGATAGACGTCGAACCAGAATTCCGCGTTGCTCATCAGGAAGCTGACGACCTCGTTCCTGCCGTAGTCGAACACGCGCGTGCCCCACTGATAATGCTCGCCCTTCTTCGCGTCGGCGTATTCGTAGCACGCCGTGCCGTCGAATTCATAAAGCCCGTTCGCGTCCTTCGGGAAGTGCGCGGGTACCCAGTCCATGATCACGCCGATCCCGTTCTCGTGGCATTTGTTCACGAGATACATGAAATCGTCCGGCGTGCCGTAGCGCGAGGTCACCGCGTAATAACCCGTGACCTGATAGCCCCACGAGCCGTCGAAGGGATGCTCCGCAAGAGGCATGAACTCAACGTGCGTATACCCCATTTCGAGCACGTAGGCGACGAGCTCGTCCGCAAGGTCCCGGTATGTAAAGAAATTGCCGTTTTCATACCGCCGCCAGGAACCCGCGTGCACCTCGTAGATGCTCACGGGCGACGCGTAGGGCGAACGCACGGCGCGCTTCTGCAGCCACTCGCCGTCCGTCCATTCGAAGCCGCCGAGCTCGTAATACTTCGAGGCGTTGTCGGGCCGCGTCTCCATATGGTATCCGTAGGGGTCGCTTTTCATCAGCTCCCTGCCGTCGGCGGCCCGGATACAGTACTTATACGCGTCGTAGACCTTGACGCCCTTGACCGCGCACTCCCATACGCCGCCGTCGTTCAGACGCGCGCAGACGTTCGCGCCCGCGTCCCAGCCGTTGAAATCGCCGACGACGGAAACGCCCGCGGCGCGCGGCGCCCAGACGCGGAACGTGACCTCGTTTTTGCCGGTCCTGTGCGCCCCGAGCAGCTCGTAGGCGCGCGCATTGTTTCCCTGATGGAACAGATAGATCGGATAATCAATATCGGTCTTCTTTTCTTTTCCCATCAGCCCACCTCCGATCACGGAACAGATCATAAAGATACTTATACGGTAGTATTGTACCAAAGCCGAAAGCGTTTTTCAATAGTTTTTGACGAATTTGTCAGAAAAATTCAGGACTATTTTTATTGAAATGGTAATTTTGCACATATAACAACTTTGTTTTCTGTGACAATAGATAGAACGGGCATGATACACGCGGAATCGAAATAAAGCAGGAATCATCAATCATCATACCGGCACGGTTCACGGAATCCGTTGCCCGATATCCGAAATACGGCTTCGCGAGGCGCAAGCGCCCCGACGAATCCGTATTTTTTCTGTTTTCCGGTTAAGATTTGCCGATAAAATGCGACATAAAGGGTGAGGACCTCAAAGAGAAACGGAGACGACACGAATGACGGATCAAGCGATCGCATCTCTCTTTCGCGGGCGTTCCGAGGACGCGATCCGGGAAACGGAGAAAAAATACGGCGATATGTGCCGCCGGCTCGCGTTCCGCCTGCTTCAGAATCATGAAGACGCGGAGGAATGCCTGAACGACGCGTATCTCGCCCTGTGGAACAGCTTTGAGCGCGAAGAGCCGAAGCACCTCAAGGCGTATCTGTTCAAAACCGTGCGGTATCTCGCATGCGAAAAACTGAAAAACCGCGCCGCGAAAAAACGCGCCGCGCCGTCGGTACCGCTGGAGGAGCTGGAAGAGATCCTGCCGGCTCCCGATTCCGCGGAGCAGCAGGTCGACGCGCACGAGCTTGCCGAGACGCTGGACCGGTTCCTGCGCGGCGAATCGGAGCGGAACCGGTACGTCGTTCTCCGCCGGTATTTCTATTGCGACAGCGTCGGCGAGATCGCCGCAGCGCTGGGAACGACGGAAACGACGGTTTCCGTCACACTGAACCGGGTGAAGAAAAGAATGAAAGAATACCTGAAGAAGGAGGGATATCCGGTATGAATCCGCTGTTTGAAGCCATGAGCCATGTGGACGACGCGCTGGTTGAGGAAGCAGCCGCGCCGCCGAAGAAACGGCCCCGCATTTATTGGATCCCCGTCGCCGTCAGCGCGGCGGCAGCCGCGGCGGTCGCGGGACTGTTCGTGATGAACGCCGGGAGAACGCCGGAGATCCCCCTTTCGCTGCACAACGGGATCGTTGAGACGCAGACCGACCCGACGGTTACGGAATCGGACGCCGCGCCGACGGATATCATCGACGCGTCCGAAACGGAATTGCCGTCCGTAAGCGCCGTTCCCGTTCTGACGACGGTCATTACGACGGTTCCGACGACCGCGCCGACGACAAGCCCGTCAACGGTCCCGACGACCGCGCCGACGACGCTGCCGTCAACCGCGCCCACCACGGACCCGACCTCGGCAGCGCCGACCGAACCGCCCGCGACGGTCCCGACCGCCGCGCCCACGACGGCAGAGCCGACAGTCCCGTCGGTCGTCCCGACCGCGTCGCAGACCGCCGTTCCCTCATCGGAACCGACGAGCGAACCGGCGTCCGAGCTGCTGAATTCGGTCGCCCCGACCGCGGTTTCCGATTCCCCGACCGCAGTCGACCCGACCTCGGAGCCGAATACCGTCACGGAACCCGCCTACTATATCGAATTTGCCGATTTCGGCGAATACAGATACGAGCTGCGGGAAAACGTCGCGGTGACGCCGGATATGGTCGGCGACGCGCTGGGCTTTGCCATGGACGGCAGACAGGTGTTTGCCTGCCTCACGGACGGCGGCCTGATCCTCATAGAGACGGAGGGCGAGCTGCTTGCCTACGGATAAAACATCAGACAGTTTACAAATTTAACAAAAGGAGGAGTATTTATGTATAAAACAACAATGAGAGCGGCAGCGGCGCTGATTGCGGTCCTGATGCTGCTCGGGATCTCCGGCGTCGGCGGGGTCGCCGCGGATACGTCCGAAAAAATCGACCCGCATCTCGCCGGAATGCTTGAAACGGCGGAAGACAGCGATACTTTTCATATCGATATCTGGTTGGATTATGAATTCGACGAATCCACGCTCCGTCAGCCGGACGGCAGAGACGGCGCGCAGTGGAAGGATTACAGAGCCCGTCTGACGCAGGCCGCGGAGGAATACTATACGCGCGTTGTCGGCGAATACGCGGAAAACCTCAAGGGCCTTGCGGACGATGTGGAAATCATGACACTCTGCCCGGTGATCGAATGCAACGCGACGAAGGCGAACATGGGCCGGATCGCCGGCCTGGACAAGGTCGTCAGCATCTGGTACGCAGATCTTTCCCCCGTCCCCGCCATCGATTCCATGGCTGAAACGCAGCCCGCCGCTTCTCTTGCCGGCGATGTCAACGAAGACGGTTTCGTCCGCACCGGGGATGCGCGCGCCATTCTGCGCCACGCCGCCAGCGTGGAAAAGCTCTGCACGCTGCGGGAGCTCGCGATCGCGGACGTCACCGGCGACGGATTTGTCCGCACGGACGACGCGCGGCGCGCTCTGCGGATCTCCGCAGGGCTCGAGACCGGCGGAACGGTCCGCTGCCCGGAAAAGAAAGACCTGTCCGCAATGCGGACGGGAACGGTCACGGGAAACAATCTTTACGATCTTTCCGAGCCCCGCGAGCTGGTCGCCGGCATGAGCTACGTATTCGCGGCGAAGGTGCTGCGGGCGGTCGACTACCAGACGGAATTCAACAAGGACGCGACGCCTGCGGACCTTGCCGATATCAGGGACGAGGCGATGACCTACCTTGAGATCGAGGTCGTCGAAGACCTCAAGGGAAATCTTCTGAAGAATACGAAGATCCCGTTCTTCAAGGGCGGAGGAGTCACCGCGGACGGAAAATATATCGAGCTGTTTGAACATGATCTGATCCCGGAGGAGGGAAAGTATTACGTGTTCACCGCCTACGCCCGGCAGGCCGGCTCTCTGATCGGCGGCTGCGAATACGGCTGCGCTGCGTTGGAAGAGGATATCACCGGAGAGAACCTGGACTCCTCCGAAGTGATCCGGCGTTTCCGCGCCGCATGCGCTTCTCCCGCGCCGATTTTTGCAGACAGTCAGTACCTGCATTATCTCGCCCGCTGGGACGCGGATTTTGTAAGCGCGGCGGATAATCTGGAAAGAAGCATGGAGATCCGGGAGCCCGACGAGGCGGCGATCGCCGCGTATCAGGCGGAAAAACGGGCGAAATACGAGCAGCCGTCCGAGGGCGGGACCGAGCCTCCGCCTCCGACGGAACCGTTCGGCGGCTGAAAGAACCGAAAAGCGTTTATCATACCGCAGCCCTGCGCCGGAACGGTCCTTCGGGACCCGCCCGCGCAGGGCTTTTGGTAAATTCTGATTTATCGCTCCGCGATAAATCAGAATTTACAGACTCGAGACTCAAGACCCGAGACCCAAGATACAGACTTAAAGTCTGTGCGACTTGGTAAAAACTAAGATAAACCGCAGCTTTTTTATCGTTATCTTGCGCTGATTCCAACACCTCGGGACTCGGGTCTCGGTACTCGGGACTTAAATTCTGATTTAACGGCTCCGCCGTTAAATCAGAATTTATCTTCAAAAATCCAAAAATCCATGCTAAGATAGATAGTGAAAAGGCCGTCTTTAAGGGTGAGGACCTCAAAGAAACGGAGAAAGTAAACGAATGACGGATTCGCAGATCATCTCGCTCTATCGCAGCCGATCCGAGGACGCGATCCGCGAGACGGAGAAAAAATACGGCGATATGCTTCGGGGGCTCGCATTCCGTTACCTGCAGAACGAGCAGGACGCGGAGGAATGCGTCGGCGACGCGTACCTCGCGGTGTGGAATCGGTTTGAGACCGGCGGCGCGCAGCATCTCAAATCGTATCTGTGCCGCACCGTGCGCAATCTCGCCTGCGACCGGCTGGAATCCCGTTCCCGGCAGAAACGGGCGGCCCCGCCGCCGTTGCCGCTGGAGGAGCTGGCCGAGGTGCTCCCGGATCCCGCCTCGCCGGAGCGGGAGCTGGACGAACGGGAGCTGACCGAAGCGCTGAACAGATTCCTGCGAGGCGAATCGGAGAAGCGAAGATACATATTCGTCCGAAGGTATTTTTACTGCGACAGCGTCGGCGAGATCGCATCGGCGCTGGGGACCTCGGAGTCTGCGGTATCCGTCGCACTGAACCGGATCAGAAAAAAATTGAAAGAGTTTTTGCAGAAGGAGGGATTTTCGGTATGAACAGGCTTTTTCGCGCCGTGGGCGGCATCGACGACGCGCTGATCGAGGAAGCAGCCGCGCCGCCGAAGAAACGGTCTCGCATTTATTGGATCCCCGTCGCCGTCAGCGCGGCGGCAGCCGCGGCGATCGCGGGGCTGTTCGTGATGAATGCGAGGAGAACGCCGCAGATCCCTCTGACGCCGAACACCGTGATCGTCGCGACGCAGACCGACCCGGCGGAAACCGAAACGCCCGCTTCCGTGTCGGATACGACCGTTTTTTTCACAGAACCGACCGGGATCCCTCCGGCGGAGACGACCGCCTCGCCGTCAACGGTTCACACGACATCGCAGACGACACGCACGCCGACGCTCCCGACCGCGGTCCCGACGACAGCGCATCCGACGGTTCCGACAAGCGCGCCGACTACGATACCGACAACGGCCGCGACATCCGCTCCGACGACGGTCACGACCGCAGTCCCGACGACGCAGACGCCGACCGTTCCCACCACGGGACCGACTTCGACCGTGCCGACGACCGCGCCGACGACCGTCGCGCCCACGACGGTCCCGGTCATCGAACCGACGATAATGCCGGTGACCGATCCCGAACCGGAGACAGAACTGCCGACGCGCATGCAGCCGGAGGGCGAGGAGTGGGTGGTCATCGGCGGAAAGCGGTGCTTCCCCCTGCGCGACGCGGCGCTCTCCGATTACAACGTCGCCGCGTATCTGGGCAGAGTGGTGCCGCAGAGCTTTGAGGAATCGGCCGCCGAAGAAGGTGTGATCTGCTCCGCTCCGCTCGGTGAAGAAGCGGAAAATCCCGCGCCGGCTGCCGCAGACGCGCCGCATGAGGTCCCGTTTTCACCGTTCCCGGAGCTTGAAGGCGCAAAGGTCTACCTGCTGATCCCGTTCCCCGGCGCATCCGTCGCGCAGGGCGCACCGCGGCGTCATTATCTGATCGAAACGGAAACGCAAAATATGATATACGCAAATTAACGAAAGGGGTATTTTTATGAAAACGACAAAAAAAATCGTCGCCGTTCTGCTGTCGGCGATAATTCTCTGCGGCTGCGCGCTGAACGCCGCCGCGCTGTACAGTCCGTATAATGCAACGGACGGAAAGATCGTCGATATCCTGCGTGTTGTAATGGACGCCGTCGACGAGGACGAAAAAATCTATATCGACTGCATCTGGCCCACGGAGATCCTGGACGTTCGGCAGCTTGAGAACGATAACGACGCGCTGGCTGCGGCGGAAAGGGCAAAGACCGAAAAGGAGATCCCCGCGATCCTTGACGCGCTGCCCATGAAATCGGAGTATACGCTCGGCAGCGACGAGCTGCAGATCAATCTGATGTGGACGGGGAATTATTACGGCATTTATGACCATTACTTTATCAGAACCTACGCGACGAAGTCGCAGATCGAACAGCTCGCCGCGCTGGATGAGATCAGTATGATCATCTACCGCGGGTATGACGTCCGATATTCCCGCTTCGGCAAAATCGACGAATATCTTGCGGCCGCGATGCGTTTCTCGACAACAGATGAAAAGCTCGATATCATTATCGGACCGCTCTATGACGAGGAATTCGACGATTCCGCATGGCAGGCGCTGATGGTGAAATCGGAAGCGCAGAAATACGGGGAAGATGAAATCGACGCGATGATCGCCGCAAAAAGAGAAGCGCTGCGGGAATACACCGAGCGGAACAATCAGAAGTTTTTTGATTCTCTGCCGCAGGAGATTTCCGACGCATTGGAGATCGTCTATATTGCGCAGTACGGGGGGTGGATCGAAGCGAAAACAGATAAAGCCACGGTCGAACGGCTCGCACAGCTTGACAATGTGGAAGCTGTCTGCTATAACACTCCGGTAGATACCGTGGGCGAGGATATGGAAATTGATATCAAAGACGGCGATATCAACGGCGACGGCAGGGTCAACGCCGCCGACGCGAGAACGGCGCTTCGCTCAGCCGCGCAGCTCGACGAGCTCACCCGCGTGCAGACCTATCTCGGCGACATGAACGCAAGCGGCAAGGTGGATTCCGCCGACGCGAGAACGATTTTAAGAATCGCCGCAAAGCTGGAACCGAATACGTAAAACACGTTTCTTTTTCTCCCTATCAATTTACAAAAGCGCCGGAACGGTCCCTTCGGGACCCGCCCGGCGCTTTTGTAAATACTGATTTGTCGCGGAGCGACAAATCAGTATTTCCCGAAGGAGAAGGGATGAGGGAGAAGGGATAAGGGCTTGTTTAATTGATTATCTGCCTCAAAAGACGCGATAGCGTTCATTTTTCGACAATCGCGGAGAATAAACCGAGACGCAGAGCGTATCATTATCGTTCTCTCATCCCTCAT
>JAFRTA010000442.1 GCA_017427315.1 Clostridia bacterium | reverse complement strand
GTCGTTTTTCATAGTACAATATTCTCGCTTTCAGTGTGGTTTTTCCAGTCAATTAAATTATACTATGAAAGCCGCGACCGAGCAACCCTTTCGGGCTACTCGGTCGTGTTTTTTTTGGAGCTTATTGCAACAGCCCCTTTTTGTCGCTCTGATCTTATCGGTACAGCTTTTTGCCGAGCTGAAGCTTCTCCGCTTTTTTGCTGTTGGGGCAGCCGTAGTAGCAGACGACCGTCTCGGGATCGGGCAGCTCATGAGCGGTGACGTCGGGGTCTGTCTCAAGCGACGCTTTTTCGCCGGTGATGAGGGCAATCAGTCTCTTGATCAGAGCGATGATTTTCTCAATGAATTCAAGCATGGCAAGACACCTCCTTTGATGATGTTTCCGGTTCGCATTTGATTGCGGGCGTTCTGTGATTCCGTATCTTACATCTCCGGTACAATGAGTTTCGCCTGCCGGAGGGCTTTCCCGTAATATGCTCCCATAGACGCGTCGGCGGGGTTTACGAGCACGCCGACGTAGGAACCGAATTTCTTCAGCATCCGGGCGTGTATCAGATCGTCCCCGACGCTGTACTGCAGCTCGCTCTGGACGGGGTGACTGTGAATGAAGCCGAGGAACCGCATCGGCTCGCCGCCGCACTCGCTGCCCGGCAGCGACCGGTCGGAGCTCTCATAATAATTATTATTGATTATTTTCAGCTCTTTGTCAACCTTTTTCAGAATTTTCGGGCTGAAAATCGCGTTGTCCGACGCGCGGAGCGTTCCGTCGCAGGGAATCACGTACCGCACGGCGCTCATATTGCCGTATGTAAAGCCGATCAGCGCCATCTGCTGCTCGTACATCGACAGCGGGTTTTTTCTGCCGAGGTGAAAATACTGTTTGATGGACAGGAACGCGTCCGGTTCGATAATCAGCTCGTGCGCGTCCTCTTCGCCGGAGGAAATCTCGAAAAACCGAACGTCGGGATACCGGGCGAACAGCGCATCTTTGTATTCCTGCGGATTCGGTTTTTCAATGAAATCACGGTAACAGAAGAGCGGCTCGTTCTTTTCGTGCTCCAGCGTGTGATAGGAGTCGCCGCGGCAAGCCGTTTTGTGCGCGCAGCTTTCGCATTTTTTCGGCAGCGCCCTTTCGCGAAAACGCGTGAAGCGGGTTTTCCATACCTCGCCGAAGCTGTCGGTGAGGATATTTCCCTGCACGAGCTCCTCTCTTCGCTCGACGTTCGGGCAGACGAAAATGTCGCCGTTCGCGAGAATCGACGCGGTGTAAATCCCGGCGAAGCAGAAAAACTTTCTGTGCTCGAGCAGATTACCGAGGAAATGCGGGCAGCCCCAAATGATTTTCGTCGCGAGGGGCTTTTTATTGATTTGGTTTACCAGATGCGTGAAATACAGAATTTCTTCCCGGGTGAGCAGCAGGTCGGTATTGTCGAGCGCCCTGCCGATCGGGTCCATAAAGCTGACGCGGATTGAATCGAGCCCAATCGGGTCCAGGAGCCGATACAGCGCTTCGAATTCGTATACGTTGCGCCGGTTCGCGGTGAACGTCACCTGCAGGTGGTCGAGGAACGCCGCCGTTTTCAGCTTTTTGAGCGCCTTGAGAATGTGCTCCCAGCTCCCGGGCAGATGCCGCAGGGAGTCGTGCGTCTCTTTGAGTCCGTCCAGACTGACCGTAATCGTTTTCATGCCGCTGCGCCGCATTTTTTCGATTGTCTCGTCCGTGATCAGCGAGCCGTTCGTCACCATGCCCCAGTCAAAGCCCATCGCCGTCGCCGCGGTCATAATTTCGAACAGATCGCGCCGCAAAAGCGGCTCGCCGCCGGTGATGTTGAGCATGGTATATGTGCCGAGCTTTTCTTTGATATCCAGCAGTGCGGCGAGAATCTGCTCTTTGGAAAGCAGTTCCTCGCTGTGAATATCGCAGCGGCTGCCGCACTGGTCGCAGGCGGCGTTGCACTTTTTCGTGATTTCGATCAAAAGGGTGTAAAGAGGATATTTTTCCTGCATAGCGGCCTCCGAAAAAAGCGAGCGGTTGGGTTTATTGTAACGTTTCATCAAAAAAGCTTTTCCAGGAGAGGCCCGAGGGCGTTCGCCATCGAGAAAAAGCCCAGGTCGTTGGGGTGGCAGCCGTCCACGGTGCCGTCGTCGCCGGCGGTCGCCATCAGGGCGGGACCGTCGAGGAAATACACGTTTTTGTCGCCTCTTCCGACGGCGTTCTCATACGTCGCGCGGACGATCGCGCGGCGTTTTTCTTCGTCTTCGGTCAACCGGTATCTCGGGCGGCTCATCATCACCACGGGCAGGTCGGGGCGCGACGTCCGCACCGCAAGGAACAGCGGCTCGTGGGTCTTTTGCAGATGCTCCGGGGTCGGCGCGTTGTGGTCGTAATCGAGGACGAACACGCTCATTTCAAGCCCCGCGAGATACTTCCGTATCTCGTCCTCGCCCCTTGCGCTGCCGGAAAAACCGAGGTTGATATGGTCGATATCCAGCCGGCGCGTCAGGATATTCTGATAGGCGTTTCCGGGCCGGGAGGCGCATCCGCCCTGGGTGATCGAGGAGCCGTAATACACGATCGGCGGAATATCCCGATACTCCGGACCGGGCAGCACCGCCGCGTCCGCGGCGAGACCGATCCCGAGCGAAAGCACGTTCGCGTACAGCGGCATGTGGATCGTCACGTCCCGCATCCGGCGGCTGCCGAATTCGGCGACGCTCTCGTAGCCGTGTTTCATTCCCTGCGGCGGCATAAAGCTCGATTCGTACGCATGATCGATATAGAGGTCGAAGCCCGCGGAGCCGACGAGCGGGAAATGGTTCATGTGGTCCACGCCGGACATTTTCGCGTTTATGAGGATATACGGGCTGTCCGTACGGAAGCGCACCCGTCCGCCGGCGGTGTTCGTGTGCAGATAATACACGCCCTCATTGACGGTTTTTGCGATCCCTTCCGGCATACGGCGGAACATTCCGTTTTCGTAAAACACGCCGTATATCCGGAACGGCGCTTTCCGCGGGTCGAAAAACACCGCGTCTTCGTGCGTCGTGGACGTCTCTACCCTGAAGTTTTTGTCGATTTCGAAAATGCGTTTCATAGCTTGCCTCCGTGTGTTGGGTGCTGGGTGTTGGGTGCTGGGTGTTTGGTGTCAGTGGTCGGGTGCCGGGTGTTGGGTGCTTTGAAAAGTGTGCAGTGCGGAGAGTGAAGTGTCTGAAACCGCTGCGCGATTTGATTTCAGAAAATCGTTGGTTGCTCGTTGCCGGTTGTTGATCCGGAATTCGGAGACTCACGGCTTCACCGCAGAGAACAGTGAAAAGTGAAAAGTGAAAAAACTCACATTTCGCGAGTTGACTGCTGACCGCTGCAACGAGCAACCGGCAACGAGAAACCAACATCACGATTTTACGACATCACGATCTCGCGGTTTTGCGCAAAACGCAAAACGACTTCACGTCTAAACACGGCGCCCCGTTTCCGGGGCGCCGTGTTTGTTTTATCCGAGCACCGCGTGCAGGAGCTGGCAGTACTGATAGTCGCCCTCCATATAGGTGTCGAACACGCCGGTCACGGTGATCTCGGCGTTGAGCTCGGGGTAGTCGAGGGGATACTCGTAGTCGCCGTCGAGTACGAATTCGATGCCCTGCGAGCAGCAGGCGGTCGCGTCGGGAATGATGCAGGCGAAGTAGCGCTTCGTCTTGTCCGTGTTTTCCGTCGTCGCGAAATTGCCGCTCATTTTAACGACCTTGCCGAGATAATTGTCGGGCGTCTGGACCATGTTGAGCACTTCGGAATAGATCATCGTGCTGCTGAGCTTGGTCAGGTCCACGTCGACCACGTCGTAATCGGTTTTGCCTGTATCCGCGGTCTTCGTCTGTTCCGCGGCGTTTGACTGCTCCGCGGCGTTCGCCGACGGGTCGTCGGCGAGCTCGGTCTCTTTCTTCCCGCAGGCGGTCAGCGTACCGAGAAGCAGCGCCGCGCAGAGAAGAATGCAAATCATATTTTTCATGCTTTCGCACCTTTCTTTAATATACCCGTAAGGGTGAACAGAATAAAAGCGAGAATGTCGACCGCCACGATCGTCGAACCGACGGGCGTACCCGCGAGAATCGCGACCAGCATGCCGAGAAACGCGCAAAGAACAGACGTGATCGCCGCGCAGACGGTTACGGATTTGAAGCTCTTGCACACGCGCATCGCCGACAGCGCGGGGAAGATCACCAGCGCCGAGATCAGCAGCGAACCGACAAGGTTCATCGCCATCACGATGATGACGGCGATCACGACCGCGAGCAGAAGATTATAAGCGTCCGCCTTCGTGCCGGTCGCCTTCGCGAAATTCTCGTCAAAGGTGATGCAGAAAATCTTGTTATAGAACAGAATGAACACGATCAGCACCAGAAGCGTCAGCGCGCCGCACACGACCACGTCCCGGGGCTCCAGCGTCAGGATCGAGGTCGCGCCGAACAGCGTCGTGCACACGTCGCCCGAGACGTTCGAAGAGCGGGGCTTGAACAGGTTCATCAGAAGATAACCGATCGCCAGCGCGCCGACGGAGATCATCGCCACCGCGGCGTCGCCCTTGATCTTTGTGTTCTGCCCCGTGCGCAGCAGCAGGATCGCCGCTGCGACCGTGATCGGCAGCACGATGATCATATCGTTCATCAGGGTGAATTTGAAAATGCTCTGCAGCACGGCGGAGATCGTCAGCGCGCCGAAGGCGACGTGCGACAGGCCGTCGCCGATATACGAGAAGCGCTTGAGCACGAGCGTCACGCCCAGAAGAGAGGCGATCAGCGCGGTAAGAATGCCGACGATCAGCGCATACCAGGCGCTCGCCATGCCGAAGGAGGCGGTAAAGCGTTCAAGAAGCAGCTGCATCAGGCGTCGCCTCCCTTCAGGGATATGAACCGGCTGCCGGTTTCGCTGTTTTCGTAGTCGCTCTTCGCGCCGAAGAAAACATTCTTGCCGATATGCAGGATGTGCGTCGCGTACCGCAGCGCC
>JAFRTA010000441.1 GCA_017427315.1 Clostridia bacterium | reverse complement strand
TAGTACAATATTCTCGCTTTCAGTGTGGTTTTTTTGGTAATTAAATTATACTATGAAAGCCGCGACCGAGCAACCCTTTCGGGCTGCTCGGTCGTGTTTTTTTCGGGGCTTATTGCAACAGCCCCTTTATGACGGGTACCCCGTCGGAGCCCCTTTGCGTCGGGGTTCCGGACAGCGGTCTGCATTTATATTTTCAGGCAGATCAAAGATCCAGCGCGTCCGTCAGCGCCCGGGCGATCAGCTCGTGGCCCATCGCCGTGGGGTGAACGCCGTCGTGCAGCCAGTAGGTCGTCTCCGCCTTTGCCGCAGCCTCGTCGAATTTCGCCTGCAGCGGCACGAAGACGCAGCCGTATTTTTCCGCCGCTTTCTTCGCCGAAGCGGCGCGTTTCTTCGTCTCGGTGTCGAAGGTCTCCCAATGCTCCTCAGTCGCGGGACCTTTGAGCACGAAGGGCTCGAGAATGAAGATCTTAACGCCGGGGCAGTCCCTTTGGATCTCTTCGAGGATCTCGCAGTAGGTGCGGAAGAATTTTTCGTTGTCCACGCCGTTCCGGCTGCCGATCTCGTGCCACACGTCGTTGATGCCGATGAGAATGCTCAGGATATCGGGCTCGAGATTGATCAGATCCCTGCGGATGCGGGAATTGATGTCCACGATGCGGTCGCCGCTTACGCCGCGGTTGAGGAACCGGAACCCGCCCGGATGATCGAAGCCCAGCCTGCCTGCCACGAGGGTCGGGTAGCCGTTGCCGCGGTAATCGTCGTTGTCGCGGCTGCGGCCCGCGTCGGTGATGCTGTCGCCCTGAAATACGAACGTTTTCATGAGAAAAGACCTCCTTTTTCCTGTATCTTATCACGATTATATAAAAAAGTAAAGACGATTTCGGAGATTTGCCCATAGGATATTTTGCGCCGGAGTATGGAAAAAACCGCCGCGGTATGTTATGATAAAACAAACATTTACGGAAGGTCGTGGTGTGTTTGTATCATGAAAAGCTGAACGGGCGGATCTATGAGAAGATCGAGAACGCTCTGCATATTTACGAGAAGTACGTCTATACGAAGGTCGGGGAGTTGGAAAACGCCGAAGCGCTTCAGACGAAGGAGCATTTCCGCTCCGTCCCGGCGGAAGGTTGGGAGCCGCTCGCGCCCGGGTATTCCTGGGGCGGCGAGTGGGTGAATCTCTGGGTCCGCGGCTCCTATACCGTGCCGGAGGAGCTCGCAGGGAAAAAGCTTTACGTTCTGTCGCATCCGGGCTGCGGCGAGCAGCTTTATTTTCTCAACGGCGTGCCGAAGGGGCTTTTCAACACGAAAAACCGCGATTACATCGGCGGCGACCACGCGAGCCAGCTCGTGGGCGTTTATCCAGCGGGGGAGACGGTCTCGCTCGCGTTCGAGTGCTACGCGGGGCACTTCATCGTCGGCTGCGCGCCGTATGACAATTACGATTATCCCGATATGCCCGCTCCGTCGTTCACTTATACCTATGAGGGCGTGGATATCTGCACCCGCGACGAGGAGATCTTCACGCTGATCTTCGATCTGCGCGAGCTGTGCTCTGCGGCGAAGGATATCCCCGAACACAGCTTCCTGCCCGCCCGCGCGAGAAAAGCCCTGCAGAAGGTCAGCGAGGTGCTCGTGTTCTATCCGAAGCACGCTTCGGACGAGGCGTTCCGCAGGGGCGTGAAGGCTGCGCTCGCGATCACGCGCCCGTTCTTCTCCGGCGGGAATTCCCGCATCTTCGGCAAGGCGGGGATCGTCGGCCACAGTCATATGGATACCGCCTGGCTCTGGCCCGTTGCTGAGACGGTCCGCAAGTGCGCCCGCACCTACGCGAACGCGCTGTATCTGATGGAGCAGTACCCCGACTATAAGTTCATCCAGTCGAGCGCGCTGCACAGCGAGTGGATGAAGGATTATTACCCCGACATCTTCGCCGAGATGAAAAAGCGCGTCGCGGAGGGACGCTACGAGCCCAACGGCGGCGTTTACGTCGAATGCGACTGCAATATCACCTCGGGCGAGCTGATGATCCGTCAGTTCCTCAAGGGACAGCAGTTCACGCGGGAGAATTTCGGTTATACCGCCGACAGCTTCTGGCTGCCGGATACCTTCGGATATAACGGCAACATCCCGCAGATCATGCGGGGCAGCGAGGTCAAATACTTCTACACAACGAAGATCTCGTGGAACGAACAGAATAAATTCCCCTTCGAGAGCTTTACCTGGCGCGGCATCGACGGCAGCGAGGTGCTGACACACTTCAACCGTACGCACTGCTGGCCGGACGTGGACGACATTACCGGAGCGGTCGGCGAGATCTCCATGAAAGACACGACGGATCTGCGTCTTGTCGCCTTCGGTTACGGCGACGGCGGCGGCGGGCCGACGCCCGGCATGATCGAGAGCTCTCACCGCGCAATGGCGCTTGCGGGCATGCCCGAGATCGAGCCGATGACGGTCAGCGCGTTTATGAAAGAGCTCGAAACGCAGCAAGCGGACCTGCCCGTATACAGCGACGAACTGTATCTGGAGCTGCACCGCGGCACGCTCACGCAGATGCACGACGTAAAAAGAAAGAACCGCAAGGCGGAATTCGCCCTGCGGGAGATGGAATATTTCCACGTGCTCGCCGGCAAAAAGATCACCGACGCGCAGAATAAACGCCTGAAAACGCTGTTGAAAAACCAGTTCCACGATATCCTGCCCGGCACCTGCATCACGCCCGTTTACGAGGAGTACAACCGCGAAATGGACGCGCTGCTGGCTGAATACGCGGCGGATACCGCGGAGGATATCGCATCGCTCGTCAGCGCATCCGAAAACTATACGGCGTTCAATACGCTGTCCTTCGACCGCAGCGACGCGGTCGTGATCGAAAACGCCGAAGGTTACGCGGCGGACTATCCCTCGCAGAAATATACCGATCTTCTCGGCAGGAAAATGCTCGCGGTCGGCGGGGTGAAGCTCCCCGGTTTCGGCAGCGGGATCATCGAAATGACGGACAAGCGGCAGGATGCCGGATCTCCGTTTTCGTATGACGGAACGACGCTGGAAACGCCGTTCGCCCGCATTGTTTTCGATGCGGACGGCTATATCGGATCCTGCATCGACAAGCGGACGAAAAGAGAGCTGCGAAAAGAAAGCGGCGCTCCGCTGAATGTGCTGCTCTTCGGCGAGGACGTGCCTCTTGCGTGGGACAACTGGGATCTGGAGAAGAGCATCGTGGACAATCTCAAGCCCGTCAAAGGCTTCAAGGGGCGCGAAGTCGTGACCGACGGCGCGGTGGAGCTGCGGCTTCGCTCGAGCTGGGACGTCGGCGACGGCACGACACTGTCGCAGGATATGGTCGTCTACGCCGATTCCCCGCGCATCGACTTCCATACCCTCGTCGATTGGAACAGCCCCCACAGACTTTTGAAGGCGGGCTTCGACCTGGATATCTCCGCGAGCTTCGCCCGCAACGAGATCCAGTACGGCCACGTCAAACGCCCGACCACGCAGAATAACTCCCTCGAGATCGCGAAATTCGAGGTCTGCAATTATAAATGGACGGACGTTTCCGAGTCTGATTTCGGTGCGGCGATCCTCAACGACTGTAAATACGGCGTCACCGTGACC
Organism: Clostridia bacterium; assembly: GCA_017427315.1. GTDB lineage: Bacteria > Bacillota > Clostridia > Oscillospirales > Acutalibacteraceae > RGIG2774. Next base: position 630 of record JAFRTA010000441.1, on the reverse strand, counting down.
GACTGCAATCTCCGTCTTTCCCTGCATCGTGGCGGCACGCATCCGGACGTGACCGGCGACCGCGGCGTTCACGAGATGACCTATTCGCTGCTGGTGCACCATGAGGCGTTCGGCGCGAAGAGCGTCATCAGACCCGCCTATGAGCTGAACGTCCCCGCCGTCGTCGCGAAGGGCGAAGCGCAGATCGAACCCCTTGCATACGTCAGCGCGAAGAATATCATCGTCGAATCCGTAAAGCCCGCCGAGGACGGCTCCGGCAAGAGGGTTATGCGTCTGTACTAATGCGTGGGCAAAAAAACGACCGCAGCGGTCGACTTCGGCATCGGCAAGGACGTTGACTCTGTGATCCTCACCAACTTCCTGGAGGACGAAAAAGAATCTTTGGAGCTGAACGAGACCGCGGATTGTGTGCAGCTTGTCTTCAGACCGTTTGAGATCAAGACAATTAAATTCTGATTTGTCGGGCTCTGCCCGACAAATCAGAATTTAAGTCCCGAGTCCCGAGACCCGAGTCCCAAGGTGTTGAGATTTGCGCAGGATAACAAAATAGAAGCAGTTGTTTATCTCAGTTTTTACATAGTCGCACAGACTTTAAGTTTGTATCTTGGGTCTCGAGTCTTGAGTCTCGAG
>JAFRTA010000440.1 GCA_017427315.1 Clostridia bacterium | reverse complement strand
GCGCGGAAGCGGACGAGACGCGGCAGAAAGGCGCAGCGCCTCGGCAGGACCGTTCGCCGGCTGCTGTACTGCGCCGCCGTGTTCTTTCTTATCGTGAACGTCCTGTTTGCGATTTTCCCGGGTCGGAATGACGCGGGAAAACCCGAGACGCGCTACGACGGCTGGCGTGTGGTACAGAGCGACGAGCGGTTCCCCGCGTCGGAGCTCGAACAAAGGACCGGCGGTGAAACGTCGGCAGCGTATTACAGCGTCGGATACGCATATTACACCGACGGAAACATTTTCAACGATTATTATCAGTATTATGCAAGGTCGCTCGCCGTGGATAAGGATTATTTTACGGTCCGGATCCGGGACCGGATCCCCGGTCTGCTCGTAATGTATGAGTATTCGACGACACGGGAGATCGTTCGGGAGAAACGGTATCTTCTCGCGGTCCCGGTCTGCGGCGGGGAAACGGATCTCGACGGCGCTGTCTGGTTCGATCTTGAGGACGGCGGACCGATCCGCCTGAAATTCTCGGACGATCCGGAGGAATACAGCTATCTCGACCTGATCGCCGCGGATCGATAAGGAGCTTGTTTTGATCGATATTCTCTGCGCGGGAAGGAGGAACGACGGTGACGAAAAAGGAATATATCGAAAAAGCCGTCTCGGGCATCAGAAACAAGACCGAGCGGCGCGAGGCGGAAGAAGAGCTCCGCGCGCACCTCGACGAGCTGACCGAGCTCTGGACCGCCCGCGGGTTTGAGCCCTCCGACGCGGAACAAAAGGCGGTCGGGGAAATGGGCGCGCCGGAGAAGACCGCGGAGGAGCTCGGCAGGCTCCATTCCGGCCGTTTTCTGTTTGCAGCGGAAATCCTGACGGCGATATTGTATCTTCTGGCAAGCGTCGTCGCTTTGGTCTTCGCGCGTTTCTCGTTTTTGTTGGTTTCTCTTTTTTATGAGGAGCCGCTGTCTTGTCTTGCCGCGGAAGCCGTGCTGTTCTGCGTCTGTGCATTCCCGCTTCTGTTCGGCGTGAAACGGAAAAATCCGCTGCTGTGCTTCTCCGCGGCTGTTTTCTCTTGCGTTATCTGTTTGTCGTGCTGCAATGAAATGCTTGGAGAGGTCTTTTCCCCTGCGTATTCCGCGCATACCCTCGTCTCTCCCGGGCTGTTTGCCGTCGCCGTTGCGCTTCTGGGACGATGGGATGTGTTTAATGTTTTTCCCGTTGAAAGCGTCTGCGCGCGGTCGTCTGTCTTGTTCGCGCTGACCGTTCTGTTGTATATGCTGATTCCCGTTTCGTCGGTTGTGTTGACCGTTCTTTACGCGAGAAGGCGGACGAGATGCAGCAGAAAAGCGCGGCGCGCCGGAAAAACCGTCCGACGGCTGCTTTTCTGCGTATGTTCGGCGCTTCTTGTCGTGGATACCGCATTTTCAATTTATACCGTCCCGGGAAAGTTCGGAAAGCTTGACAGATATGATAAGATGCGTTATAACAGTTGGCTTATTGTTCAAAGCGACGCGATTTTTCCTGCATCGGCAATCGAAAGAATGAGCGAAAGTGAATTATGTACGGATGAAGTCCGTTTTGAGATCGAATACGTTTTTGATTTTTTCGGTTATTATACCAATTATTGTCTGGTCTACGGCGAAGAATCGACGTCCGCCCGTATCAGGGACTCTGTGCCCGGACTTTTCGACATGTACGAATATTCGATCCGGCAGGAAATCGTTCGGGAAAAACGGTATCTTCTCGCGATTCCGGTCTGCGGTGTGTCTGCATCTAAGAATTACGACAAGGCGGCGTGGTACGATCTCAAGGACGGCGGGATCATCCGTTTGAAATTTTCCAATGACCCGAATGAGTTCAGTTATCTTGACTTGATTGTTGCGGATCGATGAGGGCCTTGTTTCGATTGATATTCTGTGCGCGGAAAGGGGGACGACCATGACGAAAAAGGAATACATCGAAAAAGCTGTCTCGGGCATAAAAAATAAGACCGAGCGGCGCGAGGCGGAAGAGGAGCTCGGCGCGCACCTCGACGAGCTGACGGAGCTCTGGACCGCCCGCGGGTTCGAGCCCTCAGACGCGGAACAAAAGGCGGTCGGGGAAATGGGCGCGCCGGAGAAGACCGCGGAAGATCTCCGCAAGGTGCATTCCTACGGCAGGGCTGCGTCGCTTGCGGCGGCGGTCGTTCTGCTTGTCATATTTTCCGTAACGGCTGCCGCGGTCCTCTTCGACAGCGGGCTCTATTTGCTCTCTTCGTCGGTAACTATTATCGCGTTGATCGGTGAAATATTCTTCTTTGTCGTCGGAGGGGGCACGCTGCTTTTCGGCGTAAAACGCAGAGATCCGTTATTATGCGCCGTTTCAACGATCGATTCCTGGATCCATATTATCTTCGTTTTCGTGCAATACGCCGGGTACGCGGGCGAGTTTCCGGTTTCTCCCGCAGTATTGCTTTCCGCGGCTGCGATCGGCGGGAACCGGGAAGCGCTTGCTTCTCTCTCCGCGGTCGTATCGGTGCGTGTTACGTCGGTTGCGGTCTGCGCGGTATCGACGGCGTTTTATGCGCTGTGGCTTGCGGCTTCCGCGGCGGTCACCGCTGCGGTCGTAACGGCGAGAATCAGACGCGCCGGTAAAATAATGCTGAAAGTAAAAAGGATCGCGGCCCGCACGATCCCATTGTTCTGCATTTTCGTTCTGCTGGCGGACCTTCCCATGGTCGGAAGGGCTTGCAGTGACGCCGCCGCATCGGAAATTTTTAACTTTGACGGATGGTATCTGATTCCCGCCGATGCGCCCTGTGACGATACGCTCCCGGCGGACGACGCTTCCGATCTGCCCGGCGACGCGGTATACGTCCGTATCGACCGTTTCGATGACGGCTCCGGTTTTACCGTAAGACCGGTGACGCGGCAAAATCGGGAAAAATCCGTCCCTGCGGAATGGGGATTCAACGAATACGGCTCCGTGTCGATCCCGGGGCTTCTTGAAGCATATTGCTTTTCGGCAAAGTGTGAATTGCGTACGGAGAAACGGTATCTCGCCGCAATCCCCGTGAAAGATCACGCTCTGCTTCCCGACCGCGCGGAGTTCTTTGAACTTGTTCCCGCCCGTCCGATCTTGTTGAAGACGGGTGAAAGCTTCGTGGAAAAGTATTGGTTTTTGGAAATCGATATGATCTGATTCGTCAGAACTGCTCGAGAATAAAACTCTTCAGCGCCGAATATCTCCGGTTCTTTTTATTATTCTCCACCATCTGCGCGAGCCGGTCGCGGCTGCCGACGATGATCAGCAGCTTCTTCGCCCGTGTGACGGCGGTATACAGAAGATTGCGGTACGTCAGCTGCGGCGGCGCGTCGAATACCGGCAGGATCACCGCCGGGTATTCGCTGCCCTGGCTTTTG
>JAFRTA010000439.1 GCA_017427315.1 Clostridia bacterium | reverse complement strand
GTTTTTGCTCTTTTCGGGCAGAGTGATTTTTGCGGCGGCGGGCGCGGCGCTCGTCTTCGATTTGTTTTACGCGCTGTATTCCGCGCGTCGCCCGCGGGAAAAACGCGTCCGCTTCAAAAAGGGGCAAAGGGAATATCTGCTCGCGCAGGCGGGGCGGATATGGAAATTCTTTGCCGACAGCCATAAAGAAAAATTCCATAATCTGCCGCCGGACAACCTGTGCCTTTCGCCGACGCCCGCCGTCGCCGCGCGTACGAGCCCGACGAACATCGGGCTGTGTCTATGCGCCTTCCTTTCCGCGCGCGATTTCGGGTTTATCGATTCGCCGACGCTGTATACGATGCTGGACGAAACGTTCTCCTCGGTAGAAAAGCTTGAGACGTCGCACGGGAATCTTTTGAACTGGTACGATATCACGACTCTCGGGGCGATGGAGCCCGCGTTCGTTTCTTTCGTGGACAGCGGTAATTTCCTGTGCTGTCTGATTGCGCTGAAGGAAGGTCTCTCGGCATATGCCGCCGAGGAGCCGCGGTTGTCGGAGCTTGCCCGCCGGCTGGAAAAAATGATTGCCGGATGCGACCTGTCGGTGTTCTACGACCCCGTCCGCGCGCTGTTCCGCACGGGTTATGACGCCCGTACGGGCGAAAAAGCGTCGTCATATTATGATTTGCGCATCAGCGAGGCGCGCATGTCCGGCTTCGCCGCAGTCGCGCTCGGGCTCGTACCCGTGCGGCATCTCGGCGCTCCGGCGCGCGTCGGCGGCAGATACCGCGGCGCGGAAGGACTGCTTTCCTGGTCGGGTACGGCGTTCGAATACTTCATGCCGCGGCTGTTCCTGCCGGCAGCCGGAAATACGCTCGACGGCGAGAGCCTTCGTTTCGCTTATCTGGCGCAGCGCGGTTTCGGCCGGAAAAACGGCGTGCCGTGGGGCGTTTCCGAAAGCTGTTATTTTGCTTTTGACGAAAGCATGAATTACTGTTACAAAGCGAACGGCGTTGAAGCGTGCGCCTTGTGCGCGCCGTATCGGGGAGAAATCGTAATCGCGCCTTACGCGACCTTTCTGACGCTGCCCTGCGTCGGCGCTCCGGCTGCGGAGAACCTCAAAAGGCTCGAGACGTTCGGCGCGGTCGGGAAATACGGGTTCTATGAAGCGCTGGATTTTACCCCCCGTCGGGGGAGCAAGGATTCTCCGGCGATGGTGCGTGTTTTTATGGCGCACCATCTGGGCATGAGCCTTCTTGCCGTGCAGAACGCGCTGTTCGACGATACGTGGCCGCGTCGGTTTACCGCGCGCAAAGAGATTATGGCGGCGTCGGAACTTCTCCTTGAGGGAATATCGCCGGTTCCGTGCGTTACCGGGAGAGAAAGGAACGTGCGTAAAACGCGGGAACGGCGGTCCGGTCCGGGCGCCGGCGGATATCCCGCCGTCCTGTACGCGGGCGGCGGCCTCTCCGCCGCCGTGCATGAAAGCGGATGCGTCGCCGTGTATCGGGGCGGCAGGTCGGTCTTTTTCCCGGGCAGGGACGTGTATCGCGAGCCGTTCGGCGTATTTGCGGCGCTGTTCTGCGACGGGAAAGCAATCCCCTTTACGCCAGCGCCGTTATTCCGTTCCGCGGAGAGCGGTTTCTCCGTGCACGGAAAAGGCGCCGTATGGCGTTCGGCAGAAAACGGTCTTGCCCTGCGGCAGCGCTTTACTCTGTCGAAAGACGGAAATACGTCTTATTTCGATTACCGGATAAAAAACAAAACCGGGGCCCGACGCGCGTTCTCGTTCTGCGTTTACGCCGAACCGTCGCTGAACGCGCCGCGCGGCGAGCTCGCGCACAGGGCGTACGCCAGGCTGTTTATCAAAAGCCGCATCGACGATAAACGCCAGGCGGTGATTTTTGAGAGAACGGAGGAGAACGGTTCCTTTGCCGCCGTTCTGGCGCTTGACGCGGCGTGTATCTATACGACGGACAAAAGCGTCGTGTTCGATGAGATACCCTTTGACCGTCTGCCGGAGCCGAACGCCGTTGCAGGGAGCGTGGACTGCTGCTTCGCGGCGCGTACCGAGCTCGAGCTCGGCGCGCACGCGGAAACGCTGCTTACGCTCACGGTGTGCGTCGGCGAAACGGCGTCGGAAGCGACGGAGCGCTTCGACGCGGCGGCAGCGGCGCGCGGCGCTGCCGCCGAGCCGGTGTTCGCGCGGGAACCGTCCCGGGCGGCGCTGCTTTCGGCGTTTCTGTGCGAGCTCGTGTTCTGCTCCGGGGAACGGGAAGTGAAAAACGGATCTCCCCGTCGGCGGGACCTCTGGCCCGCGGGGATTTCGGGCGACCGGCCCATCGTCGCCGTCGATGCGGCGCGGGTCCCGCGCGCGCAGTTTGCGGATATCGCGTCCGTTTCCCGTATCCTGAACGTCTGCGGCATCGAAAACGAGCTTGCCGCGCTCGTCGGAGAATCCGACCCTTACTATTCCCCGCTGCGCCGTGAAACGGAAAAGCTCCTGCGCGGCGTGCCGCTTGCCCGCATCGCGGATACGGCGAGACTGCCGCGCACGGCGGAGGCGATCACGGCGCTTGCAGGGATATCTTTTCCGCCGACGGCGGAAAGAAACCGCGCCCCGTACCGTACGCTTCGTCTCTGCAGCCCGGAGCTTCGGCTCGGCTGCGGATCGCTCGCGGCGGAAGAAGGCTTTTATATCGTTCGGGGAAAAGGCCGTTTCCCGTGGAGCGGGTGTCTTGCGAACCGGAGCTTCGGCACGCTGTTCACGAACCGTTCGCTCGGCTTTACCTGGGCGCTGAACAGTGCGGAAAACAAGCTGACGCCGTGGTTCGGCGCTCCGGACGTCTATCCGCGCGGCGAGCTTTTAACGCTTACGATAGGCGAGGAAATCTATGACGTGATTGACGGCGCCGCGGCCTGTTTTGATGAAACGCGCGCGCTCTGGTTCGCCCGCATCGGCTCCGTATCGGTTGAAACAGAGCTGTCCGTGCCGGAGACCGGTATGAAAAAGCTGCTGCGCGTGCGCGTCCGCAATCACGGTGAAACGGCGCTCGCGGGGACGCTGGCGTATACGGTTTACCCGGTGCTCGGCCGCGACGTTTCCGACGGCTCCGCTGCGCGGTGCGAAGACTTCCGGCGCGGCGTGCTGTTCCGGAACCGCTTTCTCGACGAGAACGACGGTTATCTGTATTTATACGCGCCGTGCGGAACCGGCGCGCCCGCGCCGCGTCTGCGCCGCACCGCGGGCCTGCATGCGGGCGGCAGCGTCGCGGTTCCGCTGTCGCTGAACGCAGGCGGATCGTTTGAGACGGCGTTCTGCCTGACGTTCGCGCTGGACCGCAACGCGGCTGCGTTTCTTGCCCGCACGCCGTTTTTGCCGGAAATGCGGAAAACGGCGCTTGGGTTCTCGCTCGGTGAAGACGCGCCGCGTCCGTTCGCCGAAAGCTTTCTTTTGTGGCAAATCCGGCGCGTCCGACTGTACGCGCGCTGCGGACCGTTTCAGTGCTCCGGCGCTTACGGCTTCCGCGACCAGCTTCAGGATGCGGTGAATTTTGCGCTCGTCGATCCTGAGCCGCTGAAAATACAGCTTTTCCGCTGCGCGGCGGCGCAGTTTCCCGAAGGGGACGTGCTGCACTGGTTCCATATCGGGATTGAAAACGGGGAACAGACGGTCCGCGGCGTGCGCACGCACTGCTCGGACGACCTTCTCTGGCTTCCTTACGCCGCGGCGGAATACGTTCACGTCACCGGGAACGGAGATATCCTGAACCGAAGACTGCCGTTCCTTTCGCCGGTACCCCTGGGGGAACGCGAGCGGGACCGTTACGCGGTCTGCAAACGCTCGCCGGAGCGGGCGACGCTTGGCGAGCACTGCATGCGCGCGCTGGAACGCGCCTTTCGCGTCGGCGCGCACGGCCTGCTGCGCATGGGCGGCGGCGATTGGAACGATTCCTTCGGCTCGGTCGGCGCGCGGGGAACAGGGGAGAGCGTCTGGCTGACGCAGTTTTACGCGCTCACGTTAAAGCGTTTCGCCCTGCTGTGCGATACCGAAACAGGGGAAAAACTGATGCGCCGCGCCGAAGACCTGCTGACGGCGGTCGACGATACGGCGTGGTTCGGGGACCGATACGCCCGCGCGTTTTACGACGACGGCACGCCGATGGGCGTCGCCGGAAGCGGGAACAGTGAGATTGACCTTCTTCCGCAAAGCTTTGCCGCGCTTGCGGGAATGCCGGACGAAGAACGCGTGCGGACGGGGCTGAAAACCGCGTATTCGGTGTTATACGATAGGAAGAACGGTATCGTTAAGCTGTTCGCGCCTCCCTTTGACGAAACGAAAAAAACAACGGGCTACGTGAATCATTATCCGCGCGGCGTGCGGGAGAACGGCGGGCAGTACACCCATGCCGCAGTCTGGTTCGCGCTTGCGCTGCACCGCGCCGGTATGGAGCGGGAAGCAAAGGAAATCATGCGCGCGCTCGATCCGATGCGTCGTCTCGGCCCGGACGGGGATACGGGAAGCTACAGAAACGAGCCATACGCGCTATCCGCGGACGTGTACGCGCTGGAACGGTACGAAGGCCGCGGCGGGTGGAGTCTGTATACCGGCGCCGCGGGATGGTATCTGCGCGCAGTGTGGGAGATATTCGGAAAATACTGATTTGTCGCGGAGCGACAAATCAGTATTTCCCTTCGGGCGTCAGCCCGATAAATCAGAATTTGACATCTTCCCTTTTTTGTAGTATTTTTATTATATCAACGCAAGGGGGCGCGAAATGAAAAAATACATCTCAGCCGTTCTGTCTGTTCTTCTTCTGCTGCCGTCTCTGATTTTGCCTGCCGCTGCCGGGGATGAAACGCATTGTTTCGCCGCGGCGTCCGACCTGCATTACAACCAGCCGCGGGAAAAGCTCGCGGGCGAAATCGACGATTCGCTCTACTGGTATGCGAACCGCCGCGCCGCCATGGAGGACGAGAGCGGTTTCATCATCGACGAATTCCTGCGGCAGTGCGCCGAGGACGACGCCGTGGAATTCGTGCTGATTGCCGGCGACATGGCGGACAACGGCCGCCGTATCCTCCGGGAGCATCTTGACGTCGCCGAAAAATTCAGACGCTTCGAGCGGGAAACGGGCAAGCAGATTTACGTAATCGACGGCAACCACGACGTGGGGACCGGCAGCGTTTGCGATTTGCAAGATTTTAAGCGGATCTATGCGGAATTCGGATACGACCGGGCGCTCGCAGCCGACGGGGAAAGCTGCTCCTATACTGCCGATTTGAATGAAAAATACCGTCTGATTGCGCTCGATTCCTGCGACCCGGCGAAATCCACCGAGGACGGCTTGACGCTTTCGCGCGTGAACTGGGCCGTCGCGCAGGCGAAACAGGCTTACGCGGACGGGAAATATCCGATTCTGATGATGCATCATAACCTGCTCGACCATTTGCCCCTGCAGCGTGTTTTCAGCCACGACTTTATCGTCAGGAACCATCTCGCGACCGCCGCGCGCTTTGCCGACGCGGGGATCCGCATGGTGATCACGGGGCACGAGCACTGCAGTGACGCCGTCGGATACATAAGCCCCCTCGGGAACCGGATCTATGACTTTGCGGTGACGAGCCTGACGATGTATCCGCTGCAGTACCGGTATTTTTCCCTGACCGACGACGAGATCGCGTATGAGCCGCGCACCGTTTCCCGAATCGATACCGGCGCGCTGACGGAAGCGACAGACGGATATTCGGAGCGGCAGATCGCGCTGATGAACGAAGACATGAACGCCTATGCGAAGGGCTTTCTGAAAAAAGGCGTCGAATACCGGCTCTCTCTTTCTCTCACGCCGCAGAAGCTCGGTATCGACGAAAACGCCTTTTACGCCGGCCTTGTGATGAAGCTCGTCGAGAAGCTGACCGCGCTCCTGAACGCTCCGTATTACGGAGACGACAGCGTGTCTTCCCTTGCCGCGAAATACGGCATTGAGCTGCCGCAGACGGAATATGAAACCCCTTGGGACCTTGCGACGGAGCTCGTCTCGTGGCATTACGCGGGAGAAGAGCATTTTGAACCGGGCGGCGACGAGGTGACGCTGCTGCTGAAGACCGTCGCGGTAATCGCGAGAGCGGAGCTGTCGTCGGAGGACGCTTCCTCGCTTCTCACAGCCGCGGACGCGCTGAACGCAGACGGCCGAGCAGACGCGCCGCTTGCCGAAGCAAGAAAGCTGCTCGGAGGGATTTCCCCTGCGGAATACTTCGCCGTCGCCGCGATCTCTCCGCTGCTGTATGAGTTCGCATTCGACGCGGACGGGGTGAACGATAACCGCGGCACGATTCCGGGATACGCCGGATGCGGCGCGGCGCAGCGGGCGGAGAACGTCGTCGAAGCTCTCGCCGCGCTCTTTGCGAGGATCGCAAAATATCTGTCGGTGATTCTGTCGGTAATCGCCGGCGGATGATGAATAAATTCTGATTTAGCTCCGCTAAATCAGAATTTGAAAGGAGATAGCCATGCCCGTCTGGAATCCTTGGCACGGGTGCAGAAAAATCAGCCCCGGCTGCGCGCACTGTTACGTCTACCGCCGCGATGAAAGCGTCGGCAGGGACGCCTCCGTCGTGACAAGAACAGCATCGTTCTCTCTGCCGCTCGCGAAAACAAGGCGGGGAGACTATAAACTGACTCCCGACGCGGGAACGGTCTGGACGTGCATGACGTCGGATTTTTTTCTCGAAGAAGCGGATGTGTGGCGCCCGGAGTGCTGGGACATCATCCGCAGCCGGCAGGACCTCGATTTTACGATTACAACAAAACGCATCGGCAGGTTCGCGGACTGCGTTCCGCCCGACTGGGGCGGCGGCTGGAATAACGTTGCCGTCTGCTGTACCTGCGAGGACCAGCAGAGGGCCGACGAGCGTCTGCCGGTTTTGCTCTCCCTTCCGATCCGGCACAAAAAGATGATTTGCGAGCCGATGCTCGGCGAGCTGCGAATCGAAAAATACCTTGCGGACGGACAGCTTGAACACGTGATCTGCGGCGGGGAATCGGGCCCGGACGCCCGTCCGTGTCGTTTGGAATGGGTGCTTTCCCTGCGGGAACAGTGCGTGCGTTACCGCGTGCCGTTTACCTTCAAGCAGACCGGGGCGGTTTTCGTCAAGGACGGGAGAACATATTATATCAAAAGGGAGCGGCAGATGGCGCAGGCGAAAAAATCCGGCCTTTCTGTTGAAGTTTTCTCTTGAATTACGGATTCGTTTTTGTTAAAATACAAAAAAAGGAGTGTTATGAATTGAGAAAGATCATTTCCGTAGTGCTCGTTTTGACGCTTTTACGCGCGTTCGCTCCCGCTGTTTTTGCCGCGGAAGCGTATGACAGCTTCGGCGCATACGAGCACGTATTCATTATCGGCGTGGACGGGCTCGGCGCGTCGCTTGAAAAAGTCGACAGCCCGAACTTCGACCGCATTTTTGCCGCAGACAACGCCTACCGTCACGACGCGGTTACCGAATACGTCACGGTCAGCGCGCAGAACTGGGGCTCGATCCTCACCGGCGTACCGTACGACGTGCACGGCTTTGACAACGGCTGGTGCGAGAAGAACGAGCGTGGCTCCGATTCAGATAATCACTCGATTTTCTATTATGCCCGCCGGGCTTTCCCCGACGCGGAGCTGGTGTCCTTCAACAACTGGAGCGCCATTAACCACGGCATCATCGAAAACGATCTGAACGTCAAAAAGATCAACCGCGGCACCGATCCGCTCGTTGTTGACGCGATCCTGGATTATTTCGAGCAGGGCAACGTCCCGAAGCTGATGTTTGTGCAGCTCGACAGCGTGGATCACGCGGCACATACTTACGGCGGCTTCAGTAAGCAGTATTACAAAGCCGCGAAAAAAGCGGATATTTATCTGGGCGACATCTATGACGCGATCGAGGAACGCGGTCTGATGAAGGACAGCCTGTTCATCCTTGTCGCCGATCACGGAGAGACCGACGGCGGTCACGGCGGCCAGACGAAAGAAGAGAGCTCCGCTGTGCTTGCGATTGCGGGTCATTCCGTCAATCAAACCGAGCTGAACGAGAACGTGCACAACCGCGACGTCGCCGCGATCGCGCTCTATGCGCTCGGTATCGAGCAGCCTGAGCAGTTTGTCGCCTCCGTTCCCGAAGAGCTGTTCGGCGAAAGCAGAGATAAAACGACGGATAAGAATCCGATGTCCTCGATTCAGCGGGCGCTGCGCAAATTCGTTTATTTCTTCGTCAGGCTGATCGATAAGATCGCTGCGCTCTTTGATTGACAGAGAGCGTCGGAGTAACGCGGATATTTCAATAAATTCATATATCTGATCAGAAAGGAATCATACAGAGATGAAAAAAGCAATTTCTCTTATCCTATGCGCTGTGTTGGCGATCGGCTGCATGCTGCCTGCCTTTGCGGCGGACGGCGGCGTCACCGTAGACGGCACGTGGTCGATCCTTGTTCCCGCCGAACCGACGAGCTATGAAAGCTTTGCCGCCGGGAAGCTGCAGAGCGGACTTGCCGAGGTCTTCGGGACCGAGATCGCCATGGTGAGCGAGCCTGCGGGCAATTACATCGCGGTCGGCGCAGCCTCCGCGATCGATCCTGCGGGGATCGCGGACAACGGCTACCGCATCAAGGTCATCGACGGAAATATCCATCTGAACGGCGCGGGTGTGCGCGGCCTGCAGGTCGG
>JAFRTA010000438.1 GCA_017427315.1 Clostridia bacterium | reverse complement strand
CTGGTAAATGATATTCGGATAATCCTCCGGGTACAGAAGCGCCATGATCCGCTGCTTCTGGATCTCACCCAGCACGAATTTCCACGCGACCGGCACCGCGGCGGCGGCCAGCACGGCGGCAGCGGCGATGTGCTTCGGCGCAAGCCCCGCCATGAAGATCATCACGGCGAACACGATCAGAAAGATCAGCGCGCTGCCCATATCGCCGGTCACGACGACCGTACCCGCGGCGACCGCGCCGTGCACGCAGAGAAGCAGAACGGTCTTCAGCTCGCGGATGTGATCCTTTACAAGGTCGAGATGCGCGCCGAACGTGATGATGAACATGATCTTCAGAAGCTCCGACGGCTGAAAATAAAACCCGCCGGGCAGCCGGAGCCACGAGCGCACGTCGCTCCGGTCGGCGGGACCCGTTCCGAACAGGAACGTCACCGCCATCATGGCGACGCCGGCGGCGGCGATCAGCGGCCATAACCGCAGGATATTTTCGTAATTGATAAACGACATGACGAGGGCGATAAAGATCCCGCCCGCGACGGCGATGAGCATCACACGCAGATCGCGCGATATAAGCTGATCCGCGCCGCGCGAGACCTCGGTCGCGCTGCGGACGAGAACAAAACCGAAAACGGACGCCGCCAGACATAAGAGCAGCAGCGTGTTGTCGGTCTCCCGGATCGCTTTTTTGATGACGGAAATAAGATTGCTCAAGCTTTTTCAACTCCGATATTATCTATTATAATTGCTGCCGCGTATTTTTTCAATATCTATTTCACATTTTCAGGGTAGTGTTTATGCAGACGTATGTTTCACATTCTCCCGCCGATACGCGCCGGATTGCGGCGGAGCTGGCGAAGAATATCCGTCCCGGCGCGGTGATCGCCTTTCGCGGCGGGCTCGGCATGGGAAAGACCGCGTTTACCCGCGGCTTCGTCGAGGCGATGGGCAGCGACGCCGAGGTCTCGAGCCCGACCTTCGCGATCGTCAACGATTACGGCGGCGATCCGCGCCTTTACCATTTTGATATGTACCGCGTGGAGACGTGGGACGATCTCGATTCCACGGGATTTTACGATTATATGGGCCCCGATTCGATCCTTCTGATCGAATGGAGCGAGAATATCGAAAACGCGCTGCCGGACGACGCGGTGATCGTGGAGATCGCGCGCGGCGAGGGCGAAAACGACCGCGTCATTACTGTCAGGTACGGAAAGGACGATGAATAGATGAACGTTCTTGCGATCGAATCGAGCGCCGTGACCGCGTCCGCGGCGGTGAGCCGCGACGGTGTGATCGTGGGCGAAAAATTCATCAATAACGGTCTGACGCATTCCGAGACGCTCGCGCCGCTGGCGGCGCAGTCGCTTGAAGCTGCGGGAATGGTCCTGTTTGATATGGACGCGGTCGCGGTCACGACCGGCCCCGGCTCTTTTACGGGCGTGCGCATCGGCGTCGCGCTCGCAAAAGGGCTTGCCATGCCGAACGAGATCCCCTGTTTCGGCGTATCGTCGATCGAGGCGGCGGCGTATCCGTTCCGCAACTCGCCCGGGATCGTCATGGCGGCGATGGACGCGCGCAGACAGCAGGTCTATACCGCGTTTTTTACCGCGGGTGATGACGCGCCGAAGCGTCTGACGGAGGACGCGGCGATCGGTCTTGCCGAGGCGGAGGCGTTTTTGCGCGAAAAGGCGCAGCCCGTGACGCTCTGCGGCGACGGCGCCCGCGTCGCGTATGATTATTTCACAAAAAGCGGACTTGCGAACGATCTGTCCGTCACGCTGCCCGAAGGCGACTGCGTGTATCAGCGCGCGTCGTCCGTCGCGCTTCTGACAGATTATTATTTAATGAAAACGGAGAAAACGCCGGTCGACGCAATTTTCCTTCGCCCGAAGTATCTCCGTCTTTCGCAGGCTGAAAGAGAATTGAAAAACAGGAAGTAATTTATAATCAACCGGCAGAGAACAACCGGTACGCAACGCACCAACCGAAATAACCAGCAACTAACAACTATCAACTAACAACTATAAACTATCAACTATCAACTAACAACTATCAACTATCAACTACAGGAGGCAACAACTATGATCGCACTCGGCGCCGATCACGGCGGCTACGAACTCAAGGAAGAGATCAAAAAGCATCTCGAAGAAAAGGGCGTCGAATACGTTGATTGCGGAACGTATTCGCCCGCTTCGACGGATTACCCGGTCTGGGCGGAGAAGGCCTGCGCCCAGGTCACTGCGGGCAAAGCGGAAAAAGCCGTTCTCTGCTGCGGAACGGGCGTCGGCATTTCGATGGCGGCGAACAAGCTGCGCGGCATCCGAGCCGCCTGCTGCAGCGATTGGTTCAGCGCGAAATACACCCGTCTGCACAACGACGCGAACGTGCTCTGTCTCGGCGGCAGGGTGCTCGGCGTGGGACTTGCGCTCGAGCTCGTCGACGTGTTCCTCGAAACGGAATTCGAGGGCGGGGAACGCCATTGCCGCCGCATCGAGCTGCTGCACTCTCTGGAAGGAAAATAAACATGGTGAGGCTTGAAACGAAAAACGGTCGCTTCAAGGTCATGCAGTTCGCGGATATCCAGGAGATCGTCGATTTTTCTCCGGATACCGAAAACCTGATGCGCGCCGTATTGCAGAAGGAGAATCCCGATCTCGCCGTCCTGACCGGCGATCAGATCAAGAGCTACGGTGTTTCCATGCTCGGCGGCGACAGCCGGGCAAAAGCGGAAAAGATCATTTCGAAAATCACCTCGATCTTTGAAAGCGCGGGAACGCCCTTCGCCGTTCTGTTCGGCAATCACGACGCGTTCGGCGAGGCGACGCGGGAATATCAGTATGAAATATACGCCCGCTCGCCGATGTTCGTGACCGGCGGAGAATATCTCGGCGGCGTCGGCACGTTTTCGATCCCCGTGTATGCCCCGAACGGGGGACAGGCGTTCAATATTTACGGCTTTGAGTCCTGCGAATGGGTCGAAGAACTGAACCGGTTCGTCAACGTGCCGGAGCGGCAGCTTGAGCTCTACCGGAAGGAGCGCGACGCGATCCGGGAGCGCGAGGGCAGATACGTTCCGTCTCTCGCGTTCCAGCATATCCCGGTGCATGAGATCCACGAGATCCTGAAGCGCGTCCCCGAGGGCACGCCCGGCGCGGTGCGCGGGAAACGCCCGTTCGACGGCAGATACTTCGTCCTCGGCGATACGGTCCGCCCCGGCGCGTTCCTCGGTGAGAACGCGGGGATCTCCGACGTGAATACCGGCGAATTTCAGGCGCTGCGCGAGAAGCGCGACGTGCTCGGGCTGTTTTTCGGGCATGACCACAACAACAGCTTCGTCGGTTCGTATCAGGGCATGGATCTCGGGTACTGCCAGAGCTGCGGGTTCAACTGCTACGGCCCGGGCTTCCGCCGCGGCGTCCGCGTGTACGTACTCGACGAGGCGAGGAACGGGGAATATGATACGTATACCGTGACCTTCGCCGGGCTGTTCGGCGAGCGGGCGGAGCGCCCGCTGGTCAAGGTGTTTTACGACCACGCCGCGTCCTCGAAGGCAGAAGCGGTCGAAATGGGGAAAAACGTATTGAAAAAGGCCGCGATCGGCGTCGCGGGCGCGTTCGCCGTCAAGGGGCTGATCGATACGATGAAAAACGGGAGGCGTGATTAAATGGATCATCTGAATAAACTGAGCTTTCACGATGTGGACATCACCGGCGGCTTCTGGAAGGCGCGGCAGGAGCTGAACCGCAAAACGACGATCTGGGCCGTGCGCGACCGGTTCGAGGATACCTGGCGCTTCAAGGCGTTCCATTTCGGCTACAGAGAGGGCGGCGACGAGCCGAAGCCGCATTATTTCTGGGATTCCGACGTGGCGAAGTGGCTGGAGAGCGCCGCGGATATCATCTCGAAGCATCCCGACCCCGTCCTTGAGGCGAAGGTCGAGGAGGTGATCGACTGCATCGAAGCGCATCAGGACGAAAACGGGTATTTCAATATCTACCATACCGTCGTGGAGCCGGAGCTCCGCTTCCGGAATCAGGATCACCACGAGCTTTACTGTCTCGGCCATCTCATCGAGGCGGCCGTCGCGTACTATGAAGCGACCGGCAGAGACCGGCTTCTGAATCTGCTCGACAAGTATATCGATCTCGTGATCCGTGCGTTCGTGACGGAGAAGACCGCCGGGTTCGACGTGCCCGGGCATGAGGAGATCGAGCTGGCGCTCTACCGTCTGTATGAGTGCAGGCCGGATCGGAAATATCTCGAGCTTGCGAACCATTTCATCAACAAGCGCGGCACCGAACCCGCGGGGTTCGGGAACTGGTGCCACCCGGCGTATCTGCAGAACCATTTGCCCGTCCGTCAGCAGAAAGAAGCGATGGGACACTCCGTGCGCGCCTGCTATCTGTATTCCGGTATGGCGGACGAGGCGCGTCTGAACGGCGACGAAGAGATGCTCGAGACCTGCCGCGCGCTGTTCGACGATATCACGAAGCGCAAAATGTATATCACCGGCGGGATCGGGTCCTCGCACAACGGCGAGGCGTTCACGATTCCCTACGACCTGCCGAACGATACGGCATACGCGGAGACCTGTGCGGCGATCTCGCTCTCGTTCTTCGCGAACCGGATGAAGGATATGGAGCCGGACGCGAAATACGCGGACGTTATCGAGCGCACGATGTACAACGGGATCCTTTCGGGCCTCTCTCTCGACGGAAGATCGTTCTTCTATGAAAACCCGCTGGAGATCAATTTGTCCGACCGGCACAGACATATCTCTATGACAAATTCCGAGCGTCTTCCCATCACGCAGCGGCTCGAGGTCTTCGGTTGCTCCTGCTGCCCGCCCAACGTGACGCGGTATCTCGCGTCGATCGGCGATTCGGTCTGCTCCTATGACGACGAACGGATCTATATCCATCAGTATATGCCCTGCGACGCGTCGATCGGCGATATCCGCCTGACGGTCGAAACGGAATATCCCGTCGACGGGAGGATCAAGATCACCCTGCGCGGCGCGAAGGGGAAGAAACTGTATTTCCGCATCCCCGGCTGGTGCCGCGAATTCACCTGCGGCAGTGCATATAAAAACGAGCGCGGCTATGCGGAGATCGCGGTCGACGCGGACGAGTTCACGGTCTGCGCGGACTTCCATATCAGGCCCGTTCCCGTCGCCGCGGATTCGCGCGTCAGAGCCGACGCGGGCAAGGTCGCCGTCATGTACGGACCGCTCGTCTACTGCGCGGAAGGCGTGGATAATCCCGGCGCCCGGCTCGCGGATATCCGCATCCTTCCCGACGGAGAGATCGCGAAGGAGTTTTCGCCCGATTTCGACTGTCCCGTGCTGTCCTGCTCCGCGACGGTGAGCGCCGGAGAAAACGAAGACGGCGCGCTTTACGCCCCCGTCTCGGAAAAAACGCGCAGACCGTTCTCCGTGAAGCTGATCCCCTATTTCGCCTTCGCCAACCGCGGCGAGAGCGATATGCGCGTCTGGCTTGGGATCTGAGCTCCGAGATGCGAAGAATGTCGGTTCGAAAAAGAACGGAACCATTCATGCACAAGCCCGGCGGGACGATCCCGTCGGGCTTGTTTCTGTCGTGCTCCGGTTGCCGGTTTTCAGTCCCGGTTCCTGTTCCTGATTTCTGATTCCTAATTTCTGTTTTTTAATTCCCCATAGACCCAGTTGAGTCTGCCGTAGGGGGCGCTGTCGCCTTTCGTATAGAATGACATAAGATCGCCGTCCTCGTAATTGTCCGCCCACTTGAACGTAAACGCAGCTTTTTCGTCCGCGGCGATCCCGAGCGCCGTTTTCGGGACCTTCAGCATCAGACTGTTCCCTTCAAACCGGATATCCGCCTCGCCGCGCGCCTCATGGCCTGCGTCCGTGACCGCTTCGACCGCGGTTTTTCCGGCTTCGGGCGAACGACGGTTGACGCAGAAATCATAGCCTTCTTTTTCGCCGCCGACGTTCAGGAACAGCGTCATCCACGCGTCGTCCGAAGCGGGGGAGAGCGCCTCGGCGGTCTCGACGTAAAAGTACAGATATTCGCCGTCTTCGGCGACCCTCGCCCTTACGATATCGTTCCTGCCGGAGTCGTCGGTATAATAAAGCTTGCCGTAACCGCGGCAGTTTCTGTCAAACGTATCGTTTTTGAAATCGCGGTAGACCGTTTTTACTCCGTCCCACTGCGCGAAGCCGCCGTCTATGTCGATCGTGACGTGATCGTCTGCGGGCAGAACGGCGCGGCTGCGCTTGAACCTCGCGATATAGTCCACGAGCTGCATATAGTAATTGTCGCCGAGGATCCCCGCCGAGGGCTCCACGTCGCGGGAATATTCCGTATCGAAATTATCTATAAAAACGACGGGCTCATTTTCAACGTTCAGCCGCATGGCGATCCACTCGTTGAAGCCGGTCACGAACACGATATCCGGGTCGAGCCTAATTGCGTATTCCCACTGCTCGGCGAAGTTACAGCCGTATTTCACAGCGTCCGGGGACGTGTCCTTTTTTCCGTTATGCCAGCTCCTGCCGTGGTCCTTCGCGCCGTACCACGCGGAGGCGCTGAAGCGGATCGTGTCGCAGTGCTGCGCTGCGGAGACGCTCATGACGCTTTTGTCCCGCGGGGAGTTTTTATAATAGGAATTGAGCGTCCCGAGTCTGCCGAATTCCATCCACGGAAAACCGTCGTTCCCCTTGTCGGCGTTGGGCCACTGGGTCGCCTTGATGCGGAAATAATCGCGCACATCGTCGCGGATGTTCGGATCGTCCTGCCAGCCCACGATCATCGGCTTGCCGTCGAGGCGGAACCAGAGCTCGTCAAGGCGGGGATACCGCTCCTTCAGCTCGGCGTTGTTGTATAGCTGATCGTAAATATATCCCATCAGATTACCGGAGTCCGCGTTCGTGTAGAACGCCAGCTTCGGCACGTTCCATCCGTCTTCAAGATAGCCGTACCAGACGTCGATGAGGTCGATCGCCCTTTCAATATAAGGCTTCGCGTTGGTGGTGTCGAAAACGATAAAATCCACGCCCGCGTCGGTGAGCATCTGGCAGTGCCGGGCGAGCACCCATTTGTCGGACTGAACGTAATACCCGAACAGCGGCTCGCTCCAGTGGTGGAACACGCCCCAGTCCGCGGCGCCGCCGGCGGCGGTCCACCGCTCGACGGAGCGGAAGGCTTCGGGGTCGTTCTCAATGATTTTCGTTACGTCGTAGGGGCCGCTCACGGTCTCTTCCCCGTTCCAGAGAAAATAGAATACGCCGACCTGCTTTTCACTCTCTCCCGCCGAAACGACGCTCCTTCCGAGCGCGTCCACCGCGGCGAGGGAGCCGTTTTCCGCAGCCGTTTCGGTTCGGACGGGCAGACATGCGCCGAAACAGATGTTCCACAGCAGGGTAAAAACAAGACCGAGCTTGACAAGAAGCTGATACATAACAATCCTCCGTTTGCGTTTGCTTTATCTCCTTATGAGAAAAGCCGATCTGCGTGTGAATCGTTCGCAGACCGGCTTGAACGGATATCGGTTTACTTTTTGAAAACGTCCCTGATGCTGTTCCAAAGATTCTCAAAGAAGTCCGCGATCTTATCAAAGAAGTTGTAGGCCTTGAGCAGGAACGAACCGTAATTGTCGCCCTCAAACAGCTCGTAAGCGGTGAACGTCTCGGTCGAATAGGTCGAAAGATCGTCTTTGCTGATCGTGATCGTGCGCACGCCGCGGTGATCGTCGTTGTAGGACTGGAACGTGAAGCCGGGGGATGAGACCAGATCGATCCCATGATAGGGCACGACGTAGGAATTGATATGATCGTGGCCGAAAAAGACCGCTTTCACGTCGCCCTGCGCGAGCATGGTATTGACCTCGTTGAACCCTTCCGCAAAGCCGTAGTTGGGCGGGCAGGGCGTTTCCGCCATCCAGTTCGTATTGCGGTCGACGCTCTCGGGCAGCATATAATATCTGCCGCCGTATTCCACCGCGCCTTCCGCGCCCGCTTCGACTTCGGTGAGCGCGTCGAAGATCTGCGGGGGGACGATATGCTGGAACGCGATCGAGGGCACGGGCTCGCCGCCGTTCGCCTCTTTCAGCTCGTTGGATTTTTCAACGTACCACGCAAGCTGCTCCGGCAGCACGTAGCCGTAGCCGCCGTAAGCGGGATCGGGGTTGTAATTGCCCGAGTCGACGCACCAGATGTTGTACACGATCTCGTCGCTGTCCTTCGAGGCGAATACGGGGATGTTATAAGTGCCCAGATTCGTCGTCGTTTTGTCGCCGACGGTCTTGGTAGCCTCGACGCCCGCGCAGCCGACGAAACAGCGGTAGCTCATATACTGCTCGATCTGCTCCGCCTTGGTGTAGGGCGTATCGTCGTCGTCGTGGTTGCCGAAGACCATCGCCACGGGCACGCCGAGCGATTCGAAGATATCCATATACTGTTTGATCGCGGATTTTGCAAGCAGCTTCGTTTTGCAGCTGTAGCCCGCGATGTTGTCGCCGGTCAGAATGATGAGGTCCGGCGCGATCTTCTCAACGCTCGTGCGCAAAAGCGCTCTGCCGACGGCGGGAAACGCGGCGTCGTCCTGAATGTCGGAAATCTGAAGGATTTTAAGGGTTCCTTCGTCGTTGAAGCAGACGTGCGCGCGCTCCGGCGCGGAGACGTCCACCGCGGCGCGGACGCCGCATACGGCGACTGCGCCGAGCAGCACGACGCTTAAAAGGACGCAGAGTGATTTTTGATGTTTCATTTCTGAATGCTCCTTTATCTTGTTTCGGAACGCCGGACGTTACGGCGTCGGCGTCAGCGTCGCGTCCGCGGCGGCGGTGGACGCCGTCCGGGCCAGGAACGACATCTTCACCCAGCCGGAGATGCCGTTATAAGTGGTGTATCCCCAGCCGTCCGTTTCCGTCGTGATGTAAATGACCGTGTTTTTCGGGATCCTGCCGACGATGCCGGCGTTTTCGCTCGCCTCGCTTCGCATATTGAGCGTGTCCGCGTTCGTCGTGATGATGTAGGCGGTGCCGTTCGTCGAGGACGAATTCGCGGGCGCAAGACCGGTAGCGTCCGGCGCCGTCGTATAAACGCCGGAGACGCCCGCTGCGTCCGTTACGCTGGCGTCCGGCAGCGTCGTGCTGTCGGCGGAAACGTCCGCCGTGTCGGTCACTTTGGGAACGGGACCGTAGACGGCTTTGTATTTTTTGACTTTTTTGTTTGCGCTCGACGCGACGATCATCAGGATCAGACACAGAAAAACGAGCGCCGCAACGGCTGCGAGAAGACCGTTGAAGAATTGCTTCTTGACGCGGATGAAATCGCGGTTGCTGCTTCGTCTGTTTGTCGTCTCGGTAGGCATAGGGACCATTCCTTTCTTTAATATACCTTTACATTTCTTATTCTAACAGATTTTTTCAGAATGTAAATACATAATGTTGAATTTTTTGTAAAAAATCGAGAACGGAATTGTGCTATTCGTCAAGGAGCGAGACCTGCTTGCCCTGGTCCTCGGCGGAGAGCACCGCGCCGGCAGCGGGGATGTTTTTGCTCATATACCGCCGGGCGTTCACGAACTCACTGCCGTCGGAACGCGCGACCTCTTTGACGAAATGGTTCTTTCGCAGCGTGATGACCTGCACGCCCTGCGTGTTCTTCGTGGTCTTCTGCGGGATCAGCGCGGAATTCACGAGCAGGTACCGCCCGTTGGTCGTGGATATCTTGAACGTCTCGTCCCGCGGCGCGTGGAACAGGGCGACCAGCGGCGACTTGTCGGAATAGGCGTTCAGCAGTTTTTTGCGGTTGGTTTTCGTCTCGTAGGTCCTGATATCGACCTTCGCCGCCTTGCCGTTCTCGAAGAAGAACAGGATATTGCCCTCGTATTCTTTGAGCACGACCATTGCAATGATGTTTTCGCCCTCGTCCGCGCCGAGCGCGCCTGCGACGTAATCGCCGAGACTGGACGCTTTCGTATCCTTGAAATCGTCCGCCTTCGCCTTGTAGACCTGGCATTTGTCCGAGAAGAACAGCAGCTCGTAAGAGTTATCTGCTTCGATCTCCGAAATGATCTCGTCGCCCTCCTTGAGCTTGTGGACCGAGCTCATGCGCAGCGACTGCGGCGTGATTTTTTTGAAATATCCTTCTTTGGTAAAGAAGAAAGTGCAGGGGTATGCGTCGACGGGCTCGCTGTCGTCGATCACCTCGTCCTCGTCGTCGTAGACGATCTCGCTGCGGCGGTCGATGCCGTATTTTTTGGATACGGCGCGAAGCTCGTCGATGATGATCTTTTTCACGCGGCGTTTGTTGCCGAGGATATCCTCCATATCGGCGATGCTCTTTTTCAGCTCGTCGATATCCTCGAGACGTTTGAGGATATATTCCCTGTTCAGGTGCCGCAGCTTGATCTCCGCGACGTATTCCGCCTGGACCTCGTCGATGCCGAAGCCGATCATCAGGTTCGGCACGACTTCCGCTTCGACCTCGGTCTCGCGCACGATGCGGATCGCCTTGTCGATATCCAGCAGGATCAGCGAAAGCCCTTCGAGCAGGTGCAGCCGGTTCCGCGCCTTATTCAGTTCGAAGATCACGCGGCGGGTGACGCTCTCCATCCGGAACGCGATCCATTCGATCAGAATGCCGCGTACGCCCAACACCATCAGCGTGCCGCCGACGAGAATGTTGAAGTTGCAGCCGAAGCTGTCTTCCAGCGGCGTCGCGCGGTAGAGACGGCCCATCAGCTTGTCCGCGTCCGCGCCGGCGCCGCGTTTGAGGTCGATCGTGATCTTGAGACCGGTTTTGTCCGTTTCGTCGCGGATATCCGCGATCTCGCGCATTTTTCCGGCCTTGACCAGCTCGATCACCTTGTCGATGATCGCCTCGCTCGTGGTCGTGGGCGGGATCTGCTTGATATCGATGCAGTTGTTCGATTTGTCGTATTCGTAAACGGCGCGCACCTTGACGGAACCCCTGCCGTTTTCGTATATCTCG
>JAFRTA010000008.1 GCA_017427315.1 Clostridia bacterium | reverse complement strand
TAAACGTTATAACCGCCCAAAAGGCGGACGATGGAATACAGCAGCATCTCCGTTCCGGCGGCGATTACGATACAATCCGGCGAGGTCTCGATCGATTTCACGCGTCGAAGATAATCGGCGATCGCATGACGCAGCTCCGGCGCTCCGGTCGGCGCGCAGGGACGGAAAAAATCAGCGCTTCGTTCCGTGATGACCTCCCGGGAAAGGCGGTTCCATATCGAAACGGGAAACGACGCTGTATCGACGGCACCCGAACGCAAATCGACGGAATACGTCCGCCTCTCGGGAAGCCTGAAATCCCGAACGGGACGTTCCGCGGTCGGCAGCCGTTCGATCCGGGCGACAAAATATCCTTTTTTTTCTTTCGCGTCAATATATCCCTCCGAAATCAGACAGGAATATGCGTTTTCGACCGTGATTACGCCGACGTTCAGCGTCTGCGCCAAACTCCGCTTCGAGGGAAGCTTTTCACCCGCCGTAAGCTTTCCGGAAAGAATGTCATTCTTTATTTGCCGATAAAGATAACGATATATCGGCGTATCTCCTCTTTCGCTTAATGAGTAATTCAGCATAATTTCACCCGTAAATATCTGGTCTTATCAAAAATAATCATTTTGATTCTGTACATAACACCAGATTTGATTATACTGATGAAAATACAGTTGTCAAGAGGTTTTGAGGATGCGCCGGACGTCGGAGAAAAAAAGAATCAATATTTACGGTCTCGTTCTGACCGCCGTATTTACGGCGATGACCGCTGCGGCGACGCTTGCGATCCGTATCCCGTCGCCGATGAGCGGATATATCAATCTCGGCGATGTGATCGTTCTCGTCAGCGCATGGATTTTAGGACCTGTTTACGGCACATTCGCCGCCGGCGTCGGTTCGATGCTTGCGGACTTCATCGCGGGTTACGCGGCATACGCGCCCGGAACGTTAGTCATCAAAAGCCTCTGTGCTCTGACTGCTTGCCTGATATTCCGCGCCGCCGCAAAAAAAGACGCCGCACAAAACGGCGTCGGGGTCGCGATACGTATCGTCTCGGGTTTTTTCGGCGAAGCGGTCATGGTGGCGGGATACTTCGCCTATGCCGGTTTACTGCTCGGCAAAGGTCTCGCCGCCGCGGCAAGCATTCCGGGGAATTGCCTGCAGGCCGTCGTGGGGCTCACGCTCGGCGCTGCGCTGACCGAAACACTTCTGCGCAACGGAAAAATCCGTGCGTATTTAACCGATATGAAATTATAAATACCTTTCGTCATATACGGCACGTACGCCGCCGATGAATTTCGGTCTGGTGCGCGCCGCAAGCACGATAGCGTCGCCGATTCGTTGATGATCAAGCGTCAGCGGGACGGCGACTTTTTTCAGATGCATGCCTATCATCGTTCCGCCGATATCGATACCGGCGTCGGCGCTGATCTCTTCCAGCACAACGGGACAGCGGAAAGCATGATACGCCGTGGTCGCAAAGGAACCGCCCGCCTTTATCTGCGGGATCACGTTGACGGTCTCCGCGTGCGGAACGGCTTCCCGTTCAATAACGATCGCACGGTTCAGGTGCTCGCAGCATTGCGCGGCAAGATAGATCCCGTGTTCATTCAGCACCTCCGTAATCCCCGAAAAGACGGCTTCTCCCGCGTCGGGATGCGAATAACTGCCGAAATTTTTTCCGAGGATTCTGCTCGTCGAGCATCCGACGACAACGATCTGCCCTTTTTTCAGACGCGCTTTTTCACACAGCTCCCGCGCGGCAAGCTCCGCCTGTTCGCGAAGCACGCAAAGCGCCTGCTGCGCAAGCCTGTCGTAAAGAAATTCTTTTTCTTCCATAACAATCACCGAATTCTTCGTTATCGCTCCATCAGGCCTTTGCGCACCGCTGCATCGTGCCAAACGCGCATATTTTTATAGGCCTGGGGATTGATGCGCTTTTCCGCGTGCTCGCGCGTTACCGGAAGGAAAGGCAGCCCCTGCAGCGAAACAAGATATTTTGCCGACGCGCAGAAACCGCAGTCCATCACGTCGCTCAGAGAACAGACGTCCGCATGATACCGGCGCGCGCAGTCGATATCTCCATTCACAAAGCAGTCCCACATTTTTCGGAGAATACCCACTCCGCAGGTGCTCGGCGTGGCGATCACGCCGCGCGCGCCGGCTTCGTAAGCTTCAAGCAGATAAGGAATATTCGCCTGCAAGACGCACGAATCGCCCTGAACGGCGATTTTATCGAGGATACCGCCCTCCATCAGACAGGTGGTATCCTTGACGCCGACGATGGCTCCGTCGTCGACGAGCTGCGCGTATGCCGTGCCGGACATTTTATTATTCGGATAGCCGGGGAATTCATACACAAGCACGGGCTTCGTCGCGTGCGCGGCGAGTTCTTCGATATATCCGACCATACGCACGTCGTCGTTGCCGTAACTCTTCGTGACAAAAATGATCGCATCAACGCCCGTATCCTCGATACGCTTGATTTCTTCGATCTGCATCTCCCAGGCAGGTTCCAGATTCGCCGTGGCAATCACCTTATGCCCGCAGGAATTCTTTACGGCGATCGAAGCGCATTTTACCCGCTCATCCAGTGTCAGGACAGCCATCTCCGAGCTTCCGCAGACGGAAAACAGGTGCTGCGCGCCTTGCGATACCTGCCAGCGGACGTATTCTGCATAAAGGTCGTAATCGACCGAAAGGTCTTCTTTATAAGGCGTCAGAAGAAGCGAGTAGACTCCCCCGAAGCCGTTTTCCGCGGTTTTCAGATCCATTCCGATTCCTTCTTTCAGTCGATTTGCTTGAAAAATTGCGGCAGGAACGTGGAATTCACCATTTTCATTTCATGGTAACAGTCCTTCGCCGCCTTGAAATCGCCGATCAGCGGATGCACCGCCATCGCGTTGTACGCCGCGAGATCGTCGCCCGTAACGGCTGCCTGCGCGGTCAGTTTTTCATACTCCTTCAACGTGCGCATCAAACCGCGGATATGCCGATTTTCGAAGTGAGGTACCGGGATCGGTTCGCAGCCGTCTCTGCCGATCACGGCGGCGATTTCGACGACGTCGTCGTCCTCCATGAAATCGATCGCTCCGCGGTTCCTGATGTTGACGACGTGAACGTCCCGCTTATCGTTTGCAATGGAATTGATCAGAGAAACCGCGGCGAGCGAATACTTGTGCCCTCCGCGCTGGTCAAGCAGCGCCGGCTTCGTAACGAGCGACTCGTCCGAATACATTTCAAGAAGCTCTTCTTCTATTTCCATACAGCGGAGCGCTCTCGGCTTGACGCCGGATTTCAGATACGAGAGCTTTGCGTTTCTGCCGTAAAAATACTGCAGATACGAAGTCGGATAAGCGCCGACCGCACGTATGATCTCTGGGTCAAAGCCGTCGTCATGGATATTTGCCATGACCGCGGGTGCGAATTCCTCGTTGAACATATCGCCGATGCGTTCGACGCCGTCTTTTTTGACGGAAGTGATCCAGCTCAGATGATTCAGCCCGAGATAAGTGATTGCCGCATCGTTTCCGACCGCGGCTTTCACGTCGTCAATCATGTTGATTGGGCAGTTGCAGAGGCCGTAGCTTTTCACCTTCGTATAATTCTGGATAAATTCGGAGACGATTCCGGAAGGATTCGTAAAATTGACCAGCCACGCCTCCGGGCAGATACGTTCCATCGCGTCGGTGACTTTTTTCATCGCCGGAATCGTCCGCAGCGCCTTGAACATGCCGCCGATACCGGTCGTTTCCTGTCCGATCAGGTCGTATTTGAGCGGGATCGTTTCGTCGAGATATCTTGCGCGCAGCATGCCGACGCGCATCTGCGTCACAACGAAATCCGCCCCTTCGAGCGCGGGTTCAAGCTCGTCCGTCATTACGACTTCGGTATCCATGCCGGCGTTTTTCAGCATTCTGACGCAGAGATTCCCGACGATGACGCGCTTTCTTCTGTCAATATCCATCAGCACGAGGCGCTTCAGTTCGAGCTCGTTCCGTGCCTTGATGAATCCGTCCACGAGCTCCGGGCAGTAGGTGCTCCCGGAGCCGATAACGGTCACGTTGATTTTTTGCATCGTTTCTCCCCCTTATTTCGTTTGCTCGAGCATCCAGTTGATACAACCCGTAACGGGCGGCCGGTCAAGCCGGATGAACCGCAGCGTCTTTGCGCCGCTTTTCGAGCTGCATTTTTCTTTCAATCTTTCAATGTATTTTTCCGAAGGCAGCTTCGTATGCATCGAACCGGAAAGCACCACGCTGACCGTATCCGACGCAAAATGCTGGAATTTCAGATGCGCGCATATGTATTCGCTGCCGCGTTCGCTCATCTCTTCACAGATCATTTCCGCCGCCTTGTCTCCCCGATTCAAACCGTCGAAGAAAACGTCAATCAGCAGGCGCACCATTTCCCCCGCGGTATCTTCGTCGTCAAGCATCCGGATCGAGCCGAGCAGTCCTTCGCGGGAGCGTTCGATTTCTGTCTTCGCGAAATAATCGTCCGTCATGCAGGTATGCGAAAGGCCGAGACAGATTTCATCATAGAGTTTATTG
>JAFRTA010000437.1 GCA_017427315.1 Clostridia bacterium | reverse complement strand
TATATCATCGGCGACCCGCAAAACCATTACCACGAGTTCATCAGCGTCGGCGAACACGCCGCGTCAAGCATCACGAAAGCATTTCTTGAATTAAAGGATGAGTGCAATGAAGTTCTCTGACAAACTGATCAACGCCGCGCTGAACGCGATCGTATCGCGCGGCAAAGCCCCGCTCGCGGAAGAACTGCCGGACGGCGTATTCGACCGCGCCGACACGCCGGGCGAGACCTTCACCGCGGGCTTCGGCAGATGCCCGTTCCTGCCCGACGATATCGAGAAGAAGAAATACTATATCGCCGGCTACGGCTCGAACAACCCCGCGCGGGACGTGATCGACCCGCAGTACGCGATCGCCGTCTGGCTGGACGACGGCACGGGCCGGGGCGGGCATCTGTTCATCACGCTCGACGTCGTCGGACTGTTAAGCAAAGACGTGAACGCGCTCAAGGCCGCGCTCGGCGATTTCATCCGCCTGACCGGCTGCCGCGGCGTGACCGTGACGAGCACCCACAACCACGCGGGCATCGACACGATGGGACTTTGGGGTCCCCTGCCGCTGACGGGCAGGAACCCGAAATTCATCGCTCTGTTGATTGAGAGCGCCGTCGCCGCCGCAGCGGACGCTTACGCCGACCGCCGTCCGGGCAGGCTGTATTTCGGCAAAACGGAGGTCCCCGACATGCAGGAGGATATCCGCACGCCGGTTATCTATTCGAAAACGCTGTCGCGCTTCCGCTTCGTGCCGGACGACGGGACACGCGAGATCTGGATGCTGAATTTCGCCTCGCATTCCGAATCGCTGCAGGGCTGCAACCATCTTGTCAGCGCGGATTTTCCCTGCTATCTTCGGGAAAAGATCCGGAATGAGACCGGCGCGGAAACGCTCTACGCGGTCGGCGCGATCGGCGGGATGATCTCGATGAATATCGACGACGAGAACCTGCTGCGCAAAGAGCACCGGCTGCTCGAATCCACGCGCAGTATCGGCGCGCGTCTCGGCGAATACGCGATCTCGATCGAGGACGAAACGCAGCTTGAGCCGCGGCTTGACCGCATCACGCAGGAGTTCTACGTGAAGATCGAAAATTCGCTGCTCGCCGTCGCCGGGCAGGTCGGCATCATCCCGGTCGACCGGTATGCGGATCCCGCGGGCGAGGCGATCGCGTTCGTAAAAACGCAGATGACTTATATGGAGCTCGGCGGCGTGAAGATGCTGTTTTTGCCCTGCGAGCTGTTCCCGGAGCTCGCCTACGGCGGATATCTGACCGCGGAGGAAAGCGCGACCGGCTGCGGCGAAGAGGTCAACCCGAGCCCGCTTGTGAAGCTCGCGGGGGACGAGGGACTTCTGATCTACGGTCTCGCAGACGACGAGCTCGGCTATGTACTGCCGCCGAACGATTTCCTGCTCTCCCCCGACAAGCCCTATCTTGACAACGGCAGAGACGCACACGGACGGCGGCACTACGAAGAGACCAACTCCGCCGGTCCCGAAACCGCGCAGACCATCGCGGACACGTTAAAAAAAGTGATGAACACGGTGAAAGCCGTGAAAGAAAAAAAATAAGAAAGGAGAAAGGGAAATACCGGTTTAGTTGTTTGTTGATAGTTGTTAGTTTTTAGTTGTTTGTTGATAGTTGTTAGTTTCTTGAAAGGGACCGAAAGAGGGAGACTCCCGGTAAGGCTGATAACATAGAATCGGATGCTTAAAGAACAAAAAGAATCTATATTATTAAGCATTATCTTGTTATATTTCACTCTCCCTGTCACGGTTTCTGTCAAATAACTAACAACTAACAACGAACAACGAACAGCTGCTGCTCTGCAAACCCGGAATTTTCCTACCAACCGCCATGTCAAAAACGTCGAAACTTCTTGCGATCTTTCTTGCGCTGATCCTCGTTTTCTCCGCGGTCGGCGCGCCCGCCGCGTCTGCGGCGAAGACCGAGACGAACTTCACCGTTTCGGAACGGATGGAGCACGTTTTCTATCAGATCGTCGATCAGATGATCTTTATTCTCGGCAAGGTGCTCAATACGCTGATCCCCGGCAAGGACTGGCACGGCGATATACGGAGCATCAAAAATTACGAGCCCGAGAATTTCTACGCGGGCAAAGACTCATTTGATGCAGAGCCCGCAGAAGGCGCGCGCTGGAGCATGGGCTTTGCCAAAGCCTCGTTCCTCGACGGGATCGACCCCATGGACGGAAGCTACTTCCTTGCGGGCAGACTTGAGGCAATGAACGGCAGACCTCCGCAGAAGGTACTCGACGATCAGGGCGTGAACACTTACGCGCTCTCCGACGGCGGGACGACCGTGGTCTGCGCCGCGCTCGACGGCTTCGGCTTTACCCGCGGCGACGTGCTGGAGATCAGAAGCCGCGTCGCGGACTTCGCCGAGGAAAACGGGATCGACTCGATCAACGTCTCCGCCCTGCATCAGCACTCCTGCATCGACGTGCTCGGTCTCGGCGCGCCGCTGGTGCCCGCGCTGCTGAAGAATCCGTGGACGACCTCCTTCACGGGCGACGCCGCCGTGGTGGGCAGAAATCCCGATTTCATGGAGATCGTCTATACGAAGGTCGCCGAAACGATCGTCGAAGCGGTCGAAGATATGAGCGAAGGAACGCTCTATTACGGTTCCGCCGATATTTCCGAATTCATCCACGACAAACGTCAGCCCGACGTGTTCGACGGAAATTTCGAGCGTCTGCGCTTCGTGCCGGACGATGAAGAGAAAAACGAGATCTGGGTATGCGAAACGGGCATCCATCCCTGCAACGTCGAGGATACCACCCTCTCCGCGGACTATCCGCATTATATCGAACGGTACGTCAACGAAGAGATCGGCGCGGACTTCGTCTTCATTCAGGGCTCTCAGCTTGCGATCACATCCGACCACAGCCCCTATGTGTTTGAGGACGGCGCGGATACGAAATCGCGGCTTACCACGATGGGCGACACCCTCGGCGCGCGCCTCGCGGCGATCGACAACGACGAAGAGCTGCCCGCGCTTTTGAATATCGCGGTCCGCGAGCTCGTGATCAAGGCGAAGAACCCCGTGCACGTGATCGCGGGCAGAGAAGGACTTCTCGGCTCGGTCATGGTGCGCGACGGCCTGGGGTATTCCGTTATCACCGAGATCGGCTATATGGAGCTCGGCGGCGGCAAGCTCGGCATCCTGCTGGTTCCCGGCGAGATCGACCCCGCCATCGTATGGGGCGGCGCGATCGCAGCCGAGGACGCCTGGACCGGCGAGAGCTGGGACTACGCTCCCCTCGCGGAGAGCTGCGGCGCGGAAAACCTGATCTGCTTCGGCCTTTGCAACGACCAGATCGGCTATATCCTCACCGACAACGACGTGCGCTCGATGCTCACCGAGAACGAGGAGATCAACGCGGTCAACTACAACGCGGGGTCGATCGTGACGGAGGCGTTTGAGAGTTTGTTTGGATCCGTGAAATCGTGAGATCGTGAAGTCGTGAGATCGTGATGTCGTGGGATCGTTTGTGAGATCAGAAGTCTACGGTCGACAGTCGACAGTCGACGGTCATCAGTTTAATGACGGCAGGCGGTCACCGTTCACATTTCACATCTCACATTTCACATCTCACATTTCACATC
>JAFRTA010000436.1 GCA_017427315.1 Clostridia bacterium | reverse complement strand
GTGTCGTTCAGTCCCATCAGAATTCCTCCTGTTTTGCGACCTGCAGCATGATGGCGCATTCAATCCTTTTTTTAAACAGACGGCATCCGTATTCGTAAACGCCGTTGATATCGCCCGTCGCATGGTACGCGTTGGCGGCGCAGCCGCCCGAGCAATACAGATTCGCCCAGCAATCCAGGCATTCTTTATGTGAAAAAACGTTACAACGCCGGAATTGATTGCGCAGATCCGTATTCGTGATACCGTTGAAAATATCGCCGAGTAAATACTTCTTATCACCTACGAATTGATGGCAGGGATATATCTCGCCGGAAGGAGTAACGGCAATATATTCCGTCCCCGAACCGCAACCCGTGATTCTTTTATAAAGACAGGGACCTTTTGACAAATCGAGCATATAGTGATAAAACTCAAACGGCCGGCCCTCTTTCTCACGACGGAGCATCTCCTTCGCAAGCAGCTCGTATTGTTCGAATAAAACGGGAAGATCTTCTTCCGTAAGAGCGGAAGCGTCACCCGGAGACGTTACGACGGGTTCCATGCTCAATTCCGTGAAGCCGAGATCTGCCATGTGGAAGATGTCGTTTGTAAAATCGGGATTTTCATGCGTGTACGTCCCGCGCATATAATACGTTCCGTTCGTTCTTCTGCGGACAAATTCACGGAATTTCGGGACGACCGTATCATAACTCCCCCGCCCCTGATAATCGACACGGTGCTTATCATGGATCTCTTTTCTTCCGTCAAGGCTTAAAACGACGTTGCTCATTTCCCGATTGCAGAAATCGATGACGTCGTCGTCGATCAGAACGCCGTTGGTCGTCAGCGTAAAACGGAAATTTTTCCCGTTTCGTTTTTCCATACTTCTTGCATAAGCGACCAACCGCTTCACAACCTCGAAATTCATCAGCGGTTCGCCGCCGAAGAAATCCACCTCGAGATTGCGTCTGTTCCCGGAATTCTCGACGAGAAAATCCAGCGCACGTTTTCCCGTTTCATAGCTCATAACGGCTCTTTCGCCGTGATAACGGCCCTGACTTGCAAAACAGTAATCGCAGTTCAGATTACAGGTATGCGCTACGTGCAGACACATTGCTTTGATAACGACAGGCCTTGATTGCAGAATCTCTTCGGTCACGTGCGCGTCACGGCTGTCCGAAAAAAGCTTGCCTTCTTTGATCAATTCCTCGATATCGGAACGGCATTGTTTGAGTTCATCCTCTGTAACGTCGTCACGTCCGCCGTATTTTTCAAGCAGCTCGGAAAGCAAAGCCTGCTCGTCTTTTTTATGATAATCCGCAATCAAATCGTACGCGATTTCGTCGACGGAATGGATCGATCCGCTGTAGGTATCGATAACGATATTGTAGCCGTTCATTTTATATTGATGGATCATAGTGAATTCTCCCGTTTGCAGGAAAACGCCCACCCCGCGAGGAGTGGGCGTCAAACCGAAATCGTTCAGTTATTCTTATTCTCGCACTTCTGGTTCGCGACGCCGCAGCTCGTCTTGCAGGCAGACTGACAGGAAGTCTGGCATTCGCCGCAACCGCCGTTTTTCACGCTTTGGGAAAGATCACGGGTCTTTATCGTCCGGATTCTCTTCATGATATTAACTCCTTCATGTATTTTATAACAGTATTATAAGGCAAATGTTGATATTTGTCAAGTATATCAGCCGATAACTCTGACGCGGATGACGCCGTCGATTGCCCGAAGCCGTTCCGTGTCGATTTCTTCATTCGTGTCGGCAATCATATAGAAGCCTTTTTTCATACCGTACGCAGCGCAAAGATCGTCTTTCAACGCTGCTTTCACGTCCCGGGAAACGTCGTGCGACGCCGTCACGCAAACGCGCTTCCTCCCGCTTTTCGCCATGGATACGCCGGGATAATTCACCGAATTCACGATATTTCCGTTTTCAATATAGTCAACAGTCTGCTTTACCGCCATAACCGCGCAGTTTTCTTCGCTTTCAGGCGTCGACGCGCCGAGATGCGGAAGCGCTGTGACGCCTTCAAGACCGATCAGATCATCCGACGGGAAATCGGTAATATAGGCTGCGCATTTTCCGCTTTGAAGCGCTTCTGCGAGGTCTGCGGAATTCACAAGATCACCGCGGGCAAAATTGAGTATTCTGACTCCGTTTTTACACTTGCCGAGAAACTGCGCGTTGATCATGCCTTTCGTATCCGGAAGCGAGGGAACGTGAATCGTGATATAATCGCTTTTTTCAAGAAGCTCGTCAAGAGAATCGACGACCGCGTCATCTTTCAGCGCTTCGGCTCTTTCGGGCGTGATATATTTATCGAATGCAACGATACGCATACCGAGCGCTTTTGCGGCAAGCGCTACCTGAAATCCGATTGCGCCCACACCGATGACGCCGAGCGTCTTTCCGGCGATTTCGGGCCCGGCAAAACTGCTTTTGCCTTTCTCGACAAGCTTTCCCACGTTGTCACCCTGCCCCTTGAGCGTTTTACACCATTCGATTGCGGCTGCGATTTTTCTTGAAGCCATAAAAAGCGCAGCGATAACAAGCTCTTTCACTGCGTTGGCATTTGCGCCCGGCGTATTGAAAACGACAATTCCCTGTTCGGTGCATCTGTCTACCGGTACGTTGTTTACGCCTGCGCCTGCTCTGGCGATAGAGAGAAGACGAGCGTCGAACCGGGTATCCAGCATTGATGCGGAACGGACAAGTACCGCGTCCGGGCTCGGTACGGAATCGGAAAAACAGTATTTTGCGGGATCGAGAAGCGCAGTGCCCTTCGGCGAGATTTTATTCAACGTTAAAACTTCATACATCGTCTGTTACCTCAAAGATTTTCTGCCTCAAATTTTTTCATGAATTCTACGAGCTTTTCAACGCCCTCGCAGGGCATGGCGTTATAAATCGAAGCGCGCATGCCGCCGACAGATCTGTGGCCTTTGAGGTTCACAAGCCTGGCTTCTTTCGCTTCTTTCACGAATTTTGCATTCAGTTCATCGCTGTCGGTAACGAACGGAACGTTCATCAGGGAGCGGTCCTCGGGCACGACTGTGCCGCGGAACAGTTTTGAAGAATCGAGATAATCATACAGAAGCTTCGCTTTCTTTTCATTCCGTTCTTTCATCACGGAAAGACCTCCGAGATTTTTGATCCATTCGAGAACAAGCTTACAGATGTAAATCGTGTAACAGGGCGGCGTGTTGTAAAGAGAATCGTTTTCCGCCATGATCTGATAATTCATCATCGTCGGAGTGCTTTCCCTTGCTTTTCCCAGAAGGTCTTCGCGGATAATCGCAATTACAAGCCCTGCGGGAGCGACGTTTTTCTGAGCGCCTCCGTACACCATTCCGAAGCGGGTAACGTCAAGAGGCTCCGAGAGGAAGCAGGAAGAAATATCGGCTATCAGCGGAACGTCTCCCGTATCGGGCAGCTCGTGATAAACGGTTCCGTATATGGTATTGTTCATGCAGATATATACGTAATCCGTTTCCGGGTCAAAGTCCTCTTTTTTTGTTTTCGGGATATATGAAAAGGTTTTATCGGCAGAGGAAGCGACAGCGCGGACGCTGCCGTATTTCTGCGCTTCCTGATATGCTTTTTTCGCCCACTGACCGGTAATGATATAATCCGCTTTTCCCGAACCGTTCATAAAATTCAACGGAATTGCGGAAAACTGCGCGGAAGCGCCGCCCTGCAGGAAAAGGACTTTATAGTTCTCGGGAATATTCATGATTTCACGCAGAAGAGATTCCGCACTTTTCACGATATCGTCAAACTCCCGGGAACGGTGCGACATCTCCATGACGGACTGACCGCAGCCGTGATAATCAAGCATTTCCGCAGCGGCGGTTCTCAGGACTTCTTCCGGCAGCATGGACGGTCCGGCAGAAAAATTGTATACTCTTGACATGATCTTTTCCTCCCTATTTTTGTCTGCGACATTATAGCACAAGGCATATGAAAAATCAACAACGTTCCGTTCAATTCGTGAAAAACATAAGACGCCCCGAAGAGCGTCTTGTGTTTTTTATACAATTCCCATAAAGTACGGTGCAAATTTCGCAACCGCCTTATTTTTCTGCCCAATCGCGTGCGCGGGAAACGGCTTTCTGCCATCCTGCATAATACTTTTCGCGGTCGTCTTCCGTGATCTCGGGGAAGAAATTTCTGTCGACCTGGCGAAGCGCTTCGATCTCTTCCGTTCCGGACCAGAAGCCCACCGCAAGCCCCGCCATAAACGCAGCGCCGAGCGCCGTCGTCTCAACGACCTTCGGACGGTTCACGGGACAGCCGGTCATGTTCGCCTGAATCTGCATCATGATATTGCTGACGCTCGCGCCGCCGTCGACGCGCAGCTCTTTGAGCGAAACATCGGAATCCGCTTTCATCGCGCGCAGAAGGTCGGTCAACTGATATACGAT
>JAFRTA010000435.1 GCA_017427315.1 Clostridia bacterium | reverse complement strand
GCTGCTCCGATCAAGCATAACCGATCAAGCATAACCGATCAAGCATAATATTTATTATATCATTTCTAAAGCCGGAATGCAATCTTTTTTTTCCGACATCGGTTCAAAGCAGCCAGTCCGTCACCTTCAGGATGTCCCCCGCTTTTCCCGCGATCGTTTCAAACCGGCAGACCGTCGCAAGAAACTCCGTATACCGCCGACCGCGCGACTCCTGTTCCCTGTCGGGGAAACCGTTTTCATTGATCTTCGGAACGTAAATATACTCCGGCCGCTTTTCGGGTTTTTCCCGCCAGTAGCGGACAAGCGCGGTCTGATTCGCCGACTCGTCGAATTCATCGCTGTAAAACTTTGCGGTATGCGCTCCGCGCGGCAGGTCGAGATACACATAACAGTAAGGGAACCATGCGGCGATATAGACCGGCCCGCCGTCGTTTTCCCTGATATAATCGAGATCCGCGTGCAGCAGATCGTACCGCGCGACGCTCTGCGGATCGGCGAGCATCCGTTTGTAAGGCCCGGTTTCTATCGTTTGCAGATTCGTCGTTTTGACCGGGACGTTGACCAGAGACTGCGCCGTGAGAAAGCCGGCCTTCCCAAGCAGAAGCGTACAGATCAGAACGCCCGCCGCGACGGCGGCGCCGCGTCTCGGGCGCGCCGTTTCCGCTGCGCCGCGGTCCGCGAGCAGCTCCCGAAGCGTTCCCGCGGTGAAATACGCCGCCGGAAGATACGCGCACCTGCCGCCGAAAAGAAACGAACCGTTGGAAACGGGATCGACCAGCACGGAGCACAGAACGGTGAACGCAAAAAACGCAGTCATCCGGCGCTCTTTTTCCCTGTTCAGAAGAAAGCTCACCGTACAGAGAAAATAAGTCGGCGCAGTCGAGGAAAGGATGCAGAAATACATATAGTTATACGCGTTATCCGCAAAAAGCGGCAGCCGCAGCTCCGGCTCCGGAAAAACATTGGTTTGCAGCAACCCTTTCGCCGCGGTCAGAACGCTTGTCAGACAGACGGCGACCGCCGCAGCGAAAACCGCGCCGCGCACTGCTGCGGAAACGCTTTTTCTCCGCCGCATTTTCCATGCGATCACTGCCGCGGCAGCAACCAGGACCACCGCCGCGGCGACATTGACGACGCCGAACGCGGCAATCGGCCACGTCACATCGCAATACAGGACCGAAAAGACGCTCTCAAGCGAGAAGCTGTGCTCCGACATATCGTCGGACCCCAGGATTGCGGCGATCCCCTCCGCAAGCGGCCGTATCCCGCCGGCGTTGACGAGCAGAAAGCCAAGCAGCAGCGCCGCGCAGCAGACGACGCCTGCGGTGAGCCAGATCCACGAGCGCCGGTTGACGACGACGGGAAGCGCCTGCAGACGGGACGCCTTTTTTTTCTTTTTCCGAAGCTCGAACGCCGCAGCGAGCACGCAGAACAGGAGATACAGCGCCGCAAGCGTCGGAACCATGACGACCGCGCAGGAGAGCAGGACGCCCGCGAACAGAAGACGGTACGGCGGCAGCTCGCCCTCCGCAAGGAACAGCGTCGCGGCAAGGATCGTCAGAGCGTGCGTCGTCATGGCGTAATAAGACAGCGTCCAGTAACCGAGATTCGGATCCGCACACAGGAAAAACGCGGCGGCGATCCCGGCGAGCGGGGACTTTTTCCGCAATTTGGCGTAACAATACCAATAGAGGATCAGATTCACGGCGATCGCAAGCAGCTTCATAAAATAAACTACGCCGTCGCTTCCGCCCGTGACGGCTCTGAAAACGCCGTAAGGAACGAGGTGAAAAATCGCCGTGAGCTGCGCAAAGGTCCAATCGTCGACGAAAAACCGGTCGCCCATCAGGAACCGCTGCGGCATCACGAAATAGCTCGCCTCGTCGAGGCTCAGCCACTGACGGCGCGAGAAAAAAAGCATAAAGCCGGCGAGCACAAAGAATACCGCCAGCGCAGCCGCGTCGGATTTGATGAAATGAAAGCTCTTTCGGGACGTTTCCCCGTTTCTGACCGTTCCGTTCAAATACCCGTCAGCTCTGTTCCTTTCATAATTGCCGGGAACGCGTTTTCCCTGCGTCTTCGCCTCGGACCGGCGGCATTCCCGTCTCCGCCGGTCCGATAAAGTCTGCGAGGGGCGTCGGGCCGCGTTTCCGCCGGCCGCGGCGCTGCCCGCCGTATTATTCCGCGAGCTGTTTTGCCTTCGCGGCTTTCCGTTTTTTGCGGATCAGCACCGTCCCGACGACCGCAAGGATCACGGCCGCCGCCGGGACGACAAGATACAGCAGCACGTTCGCGACGCGCACGGCGGTCATATCGAGAATGAGATACCGGGGCGCCACGCTGACGTCGGCGTCTCTGAAGCCGAAGGCTTCCATCGTCTCGTCAAAATAACCTTTCAGCTGGGCGTCGGTCATTCTGACCAGCTTCCCCTCCAGCGGGATATCGTCAAAAGCGTCCAGCTTTTCATCCAGATAAGCAATGGAATCCTGCGTCCCCTTGTCCAGGACCGCGATATCGTCCTTTGAAGCGGCTTTCACGGCGATCACGTCCTGATTTTTCAGCACGATGACGTAATAGGTATCCTTGCCCGTCGATACGCCGTTGAGCGTATTGTCCTCCGACGCGAATGTATCCAGAACGAACGTCGCCTCAAGGCGCACGAACTCATTCATGGGAAGCTCCTCGCCCGCCGCCAGCTTTTCGTCCAGATCGACCGTATCGCCTTCGGAAAGGAACGAGCCGTGCTGATGGACGATGTTCATCCCGACGGCGACCAGCGCAAGGACGGCAAAGCCGATCACGTAACGGAGGACCGTACCGATCGCGCGGCCGCCCGCTTTCCTGCGCGTCTTCGCGCCGGACGGCGCCGGCTGCCGCACAGGGTCCGGCGTCCCGCCGGGAACGGGCGTCTCATACGTCCCGGCTCCGCCGAGCTGCGCGCCGCAGTAGGGACAGGTTACGGTATCCGCGGACAGTTCCGCGCTGCAGTTATGACATCTCATCCGTATTGCCTCCGTTCTTACGCCGACATCAGGCCTTCCGTCCCGGTCACTCCGGTTTTTCCATATTCAGCCCGCTTAAATAATCGGATTCAATGAAATCCACGCCGAGCATCAGGCAGTAGGCGACCGCTTTGCGGTCGTCCGCGGTCCAGAGGGCGACGCGCAAACCTTTTTTCTGCGCCTGTTTGAGAATCCAAGGAAAACTGTCATAGACCAGAAGATCGAGATCGAAGCCCCGGTCGATGGCTTCCTTCACCTCGTCGGTATATCCGCCGCCGCAGTACATCAGCGGCAGGTCGGGATATTTCTCGCGCAGCTTCACCAGATTCGGCATCTGCATCGACTGGATCGAGCACATATCCCAGGTATACAGCTCGTCGACGATATCCACGACCTCCTGCAGGCTCTCGTCGGGATATTCTCCCTTGAGCTCGATGAACGCGAACAGGTTGTATTCCTTCATGATCTCGATATACCGGCGGAAGGTGCACGGATAGAGCACCGTATCGGTAAAATCGTTTTTCAGCGGCTTGCTCGTCAGCTCCGCGTAGGTGTGCTCGTTCACGTCCATCGAGGTGCCGTCCTCATAGTAATAAACGCTGCCGTGCACGAGCATCAGAACGCCGTCCTTGCTGATATTGACGTCGGTCTCGCAGCCGCCGAAGCCCGCCTTCGCCGCCTCGATGAACGCCTCCTCGGTGTTCTCGAGATACTGCGAGCAGAAGCCGCGGTGCGCGATGAAGATCGTTTTTTCCTCCTGCTTGGCGAACGCGCCGAAATTCGCGAAAATCAGCGCAAAGATCGCGATAAAGTTGGTAAACATCGTCCAGGGATTCATATCCGTCACCTCTTGATCAGATTGTCTTTATTTTATCATATCTTTTTTTCATTGTAAAGTATAATGTGCGGTTTTTCAAAAAACGACGGGAACGGGCGGGGGGCTTGATAAAAGCCGTGAATTGCGCTATAATCCATTCCGGAACCGTTATGGAAACGCTTTTGAACGGAGGGAGTAAAATGCCTCAGATGAAAATACTGATCGTGGAGGACGACGCGTTTTTGCGTGATGGCTTGATGGAACTTCTGGCGCGGGAGAACTATCTGCCCGCGGCGGCGGATTCTCTGCAATCCGCCCGGACGTTGCTTGCCGAGACGTCTTTCTCTTTAATACTTTTAGACGTGATGCTCCCGGACGGCACGGGCTTTGATTTCTGCACCGAATTGCGGGCTAACGGTTTTTCCGCGCCGATCCTGTTTCTGACCGCCTGCAACGATGAGTGGCAGGTGGTGCGCGGCCTCGACTGCGGCGGCGACGATTACGTGACCAAGCCCTTCAAGCTGCGGGAGCTGACTTCCCGCATCCGCGCGCTGCTGCGCCGCGCCGGGCAAAAGGAGTATGCCGCGCCCGCGTTTCTGAACGCCGAAAAGCTGACCGCCAACGTGGACGGCGAGGCCGTTTTGCTGACGCCGACGGAATTTCAGCTTCTGTCCGTTCTGGTGAAGAACGCCGGGATCATCGTGCCTCGCGGCACCCTGCTGGAACGCATATGGGACATCGACGGTGACTTTATCGACGACAACACCCTGACCGTCCACGTCAGCCGCCTGCGGGATAAAATCGGAAAGGACCGGATCGAAACCGTGCGCGGCGTCGGGTACAGGTATACGGAAAAATGAAGTATTACCTGTTTGTCATCCTCGGGATGGGCGTTGTGATCCTTTTGCTTGCCGCGTTGCTTTTTCTGCGTAAAAAGCGGATCGCCAAGCTGCGGACGGCGCTGGACGTTTATCTGAAAACCGGGAAGCCGCTGCCGTACAGCCTGCGCGAGGGTGATCTCGCCCTACTGCAGAACGAGCTTTCGGATCTTATCTCCCGGTTGGAACTTGAAAAGCAGCGGGCGAAGGACGCGGACCGGAAAAACGCGGAATTCGCGGCGGACGTTTCGCACCAGCTCAAAACGCCGCTGGCAGGGCTGCGCCTGTACTGCGAGCTGGACGCACAGGACGGGAACCCGAACACCGAAAAGGAATTGCGCCTGATCGAAAAAACGGAGCGCCTCGTCGCCGAGCTGTTAAAGCTGCAGAAGATCCGCGCGGACAGCTTTGATTTCGTCTTTGAGGACGCCGCGCTGGAGCTCCTGACGGAAGAGGCTTTCGCGGCGTTCCGTCCCCTTTATCCGCAAAAACGGTTTGAACTGACCGGCTCCGCCGTTCTGCGCTGCGACCGCGCGTGGCTCGGTGAGGCGTTTTCCAATATTCTGAAGAACGCATGCGAGCATACGCCGGAGGACGGAAGGATACGGTGCTCTATACAGGACGGCGACGAAAGCGTGACCCTGACGCTGGAGGACAACGGCGGCGGCGTACCTACTTCTGAGCTTCCGCATTTGTTCGAGCGCTTTTATAAGGCAAAGAACGCTTCGCCGGACAGCACCGGACTTGGACTTGCTATCACCAAAGAAATTGTATCAAAGCACCACGGTACGGTCACGGCAGAAAATGCCGAAAAAGGATTGCGGTTGACTCTGTGTTTCCCGAAAATCGACGCCAATCAAAAAATCGACATATAACGTAAACCGGAAGCAGCCGATGAAAGCCGCGTCCGGTCTTTTTTGCCTTAACCTTACGAAATCGTAAGATTCAATTCACCTTATCGTAAGGTTAAGGGTGTATACTGGACCTGAAAATTATAAAAGGGGGCGTTTTTATGACAATTCTGGAATGCAAAAATCTGACAAAGGAATATTACAGCGGCGAAAATGTGGTTAAGGCGGTGGATAACGCCAATCTGACGTTTGAACAGGGCGAGTTCACCGCCATCACCGGCCCCAGCGGTTCGGGCAAATCCACGCTTCTGCATCTTTTGAGCAGTCTTGAGAATCCCACCTCCGGCGAGGTGATCTACAACGGGGAAAGCCTGAAAAAGTATAACGACAATCAGCTTTCGATCCTGCGCCGCAGGCGGTTCGGTTTCGTGTTTCAGGCGTACAATCTGGTACAGGAGCTGACGGGCATGGAGAATATCTTACTCCCCGTGATGCTGGACAAGAAGAAGCCGGACGAAGGGTATATCGAAAAGCTGGTCGATGTTCTTGGCATCGCAGACCGGCTGTCGCACCTGCCCTCCGCCATGAGCGGCGGCCAGCAGCAGCGCATCGCCATTGCAAGGGCGCTTGCCAACAAGCCCGCCATTCTGTTTGCGGACGAACCTACCGGCAATCTGGACGGCAAGTCAGGGCGGGAGGTGCTCTCGCTGCTGAAATACGTGAGCGCGGAGTTTGGTATCACGCTGATCCTCGTGACGCACGATCTCGGTGTGGCAGAGCAGGCGGACCGGGTGCTGACGATGCGGGACGGGGTGTGCAAAAACTGATTTGTCGCTCCGCGACAAATCAGTTTTTGCAATTTTTCAGAAAGGACTCCACCATGAAAACCTTCACCCTCTCCGTCTTCGCCGCGCGCGATCTGCGGCGGCGGAAAAAACAATATATCGCCCTCACGCTGGGGATCGTATTTTCCATGATCTTTTCCTCCGGCGTGCTGTTCTTTCTCTCCTGCGTCGACGCATCGCTGGAGGAGAACCGCTTCCGCACCTACGGGAAGCAGGACGCGCTCCTGCTCGGGACCACCGAGGACGCCCTCTCCCGGCTGCGGAGCGACCCGAAGATCCGCGCGGTCGGCGCGGCGCACGTGATCGAAAAAGTCTATACCGACGATCCCGCAAAGGGCTCTGCAGTCGGCTGGCTCGACGAGACGGCCTTGCAATTGGCTTATCCGATCCTGACAGAGGGCAGGATGCCCTCAGCCCCCGGCGAGGTCGCCGCGGAGCGGGACGCGCTGCTGCGTATGGGCGTTGACGCCGCCGTGGGCGAGCGCTTCACCGTCGCCGCGCAGGCGGCGAACGGCGGCGGGTATCTTGAGTCGATCTATGAATCGACTTATACTCTTGTCGGCGTGCTGGCAGGCAAACGCGGCGCACTCGAAAAATACGCCTTAAACAGAAACGTCGTTATTGCGGATAGGGAGGTCCCCACGGAGGTCTTCGGGCTGCCCGCGCTGTTCGTCTGCGCGGGAACGCAGACCGCGCCGGGCGGCAGAGAGATCCTGACGGCGTACGTCAAGGCGGCGGATGAAAAGAACGCCGACGGCTTGGAGATGTATCTTTCGCAGACCTTCGCAAACGCGGGGGAAATCGCCGCGACGCCCCGCTCAGCGGCAGGCTTTTCGGCAATGCGCATTTCCTCCCTCGGCGAAACGGGACAGTATCTTTCGCTGATCCTGCTGGCGGCGTCCGCCGCGGGCGTGTTCGGGGCGATGGACGCGAACCTCGCGGACCGGAAAAAGCAGATCGGCCTGCTGCGCGCGGTTGGCGCGACGAGGGCGCAGATCGCCGGGATCTTCGCCCGGGAAACGGCGCTGATCGCCCTTATCTCCCTGCCCGTGAGCCTTGCGCTGTCGTATTTTCTGACAAAGCTGCTGATCGGGCTTCTGGGCGACGAATTCGTTTTTCTGCCCGATCTTAAAACGCTGCTGGTCAGCGGCGGCTTCGGCCTTGCCTGTATCGCTGCGGCCTCGGCGGTCCCGCTTGTCAGAGCCTCCCGGCTCTCGCCCATGTTCGCCATCCGCGGCGCGGAGATGAACCGGAAAATGCGGAAAAAGCGCATCCGCAGCAAATCGTTTTTCTCTGTGTCCTCGCTGATGGCAAAGCGCCGCCTGACCTTCGCACGGCGGCGGCAGGTCTCCGTCGCCCTCATGCTGGCTTTCCTCACGGGACTCGCCGCGCTGGCGGTTCCGACGTTTCTTGACTCTTACCGCAGCTCCGCGCGGCTGCGCCACGACTTCGATATCACTTCGGATTTCGGCAGGTCCGGCGACGCAATGTATAATACCGCGTTTTCCGGTTACGGGTATTTTACGGAAAGCGACAGGGCGTCCCTTGCGGCGAACCGTGAGATCGCCGCCGTTTCGGGCGTTAAAAAATGCTCCGTCAACCTGCTTTTGGACGAATACGGCGACTATTTCGACACGCTGGCGCTGCGGGGCTCCGTCCGTTATCAGAGCCCGCCGTTCCCGGAGAAAAGCATGACGAAGCGGCAGATCGCCGAACAGGCG
Organism: Clostridia bacterium; assembly: GCA_017427315.1. Lineage (GTDB taxonomy): Bacteria > Bacillota > Clostridia > Oscillospirales > Acutalibacteraceae > RGIG2774. The sequence continues at coordinate 5,201 of JAFRTA010000435.1, read as the reverse complement.
TTTGCGAAGGTCTCGCCGGAATACGAGGCGTTCCGCGAAAAGCTCGGTTTCGACCGGGAGTTGTTCTCGGCGGCGCTCTGCGCCTGCGAGTCCGCCGCGCTGGAGGCCGATTACGGCGGCGCGGTCCTGGAGGGCAGGATCGATATGGGAAAGCTGCTCTCGGGGGAGGAGATCCTGATCGCAGCGCCCCTCGCCGTAGGGTATGACGTCGCCTGGTCCGGCGACGGGCTTGCGGAAACGATCCTTCCGCTGGACGGCGGGGAGAGCGCGCTCAAAAACCGCAGCTTCACGAAGACCGGGACGCTGCCGATCCACGCGGGCGACAGGATCACCCTGAGCGCGGCCGTCAGCGGCCTGTCCTTTGACGATTGGCAGAAGCAGAACGCAGCGGCGGCGGAAAGCGGAAAGATCTTTCTGCCGGACGATCTGCGGCGGATCGACCGCGAGGTCACCGTCGGCGCGATCGTCGCTCCGGAAGGCAGGGTTTTCCTTGCGGACTTCTCGCTGATCACGACCACCGCAGCGTTCCCGCTGTTCGGCGTCGACAGGAATTACGTCACCCTGAATATCGACCTTGCAGGGGAATGCGACGCGGCGCGGAACGACGAAATGACCGAATACCTTGCCGCATTCACAGCGGGAAAGCAGGTCGAGATCTACTCCGACTTCGAATACGCGCAGTACGCGAAGCAGCGACTGCGCGCGACGCTGGTCACGCTTTCGGGGATATTGACGCTGCTGCTGGCGGCGGGGATCGGCGTGATGCTCAACACGCTTTCCGCCCAGCTTCGGGAGGATAAGCGCACCATCGGCACGCTGCGGGCGGTCGGGGCCGACGCGCGAACCGTCGGAAGCGTTTATTTCCGGCAGATGCTCGCCGTATTCGCCCTCGGCGGGGGCGGCGGGATCGCAGCGTCGGCGCTGCTGTTTTTCGGCTGGCGGCTTTATACCGATCTGAACCCCATCGAGACGAACGCCATCCGCGGCGCGGTACGCTTCTCTCCCGTTCCCGCGGCGGCGCTGTGCCTTTTGCTGCTTGCCGTCTGCTGCGCCGTGATCGGCGGGAAGAAGCGAAGACAGACGAAGCGGAGCGTGACAGACAATATCAGGGAGCTGTAACGATGAAAAGAATGACAGTCAGCCGCCTCGCGCAGAACAGTCTGCGGCGGCGGAAGAAACAGTATATCACGCTGACGCTCGGCATTTTGCTGGCGATGACGTTTTCCTCCGGGACGGCGTTCTTCGTCTCATGTATAAGCGCCTCCGTCAAAGAGGCGAAACGCTCGGAATACACGCAGGCGGCGAGGATCGCCTTCGGGCTGGACGAACAGGGGCTGGCGGAGCTGGATTCGCAGAAACCGGATCTGGAATACGGCCTCGCGCATATCGTCGGCTACGGCTATACCGAGGAAGAGGAAGATGGCGCGGCGCTGGCGTGGCTGGATGCGCTCGCCGAGGAGCTTTACTATCCCGTCGTTCTGGAGGGAAGACTGCCGGAACAGCCCGGCGAAATCGCCGCGGAGAAGGACGCGCTGCTGCGCATGGGGCTTAACGGCGTTCCGCTCGGCGCTGCCGTGACGCTGAACGTCCGAACGCCGGACGGCTCCGGATGGCTGCCGGGTTCGGCGCAAAAAACATATACCCTCGTGGGGCTGCTGGGAGACAAACGCTGCAACATCGAGCGATACGCCTGGCTGTCGCCCTGGCTGCCCGCGCTGCTGGTCAGCGAAAGCGAGCAGACAGAGCCCGGCGGCAGAGAGGCAAAGACCGCCTATATCCGGTGCTCGCCGGAATATGAGGAAAAGATTTGGCTCAACAGCGCGCCCGGCGGCTGCGCAGACGGCGCGGGCGAGACCGGCGACACCTTTGACGGGATCCGGCTGAAATCCATGTTCGGCGCGGCGCTGGCGGCGGTGCTGTCTCTGGCGGCGGGGCTGGGCATTATAAACGCGTTCAACACGAACCTGAGCGAGCGCAAAAAGCAGATCGGGCTTCTGCGGGCGGTGGGCGCGACAAAACGGCAGATCGTCCTGATTTACGGCAGAGAGAGCCTGCTTCTCGCCCTCGTCTGCGCGCCGGTGAGCCTGTGCATTTCCTATTTCGGCGTGAAGCTCATCGCCTCGTTCCTCGATAAATTTTATTTTCTGCCCTCATGGCGGACGCTTTTCGGCTGCTCCGGCGTGAGCGTCCTGTTCGTGCTGACGGCGTCGCTTATCCCGCTGGCGGCCGCGGCGCGGATCACCCCGATGCAGGCGATCCGCAACACGGAGCTGAGCCGAAGACAGAAACGGATGCGCATCAGATCAAAAACGCAGTTCGACGCGCCGAAGCTGCTGGCGAGCCGAAACCTGCGTTTTTACCGTCTGCGCACGGCGCTGACCTCGCTTCTGCTGGCGGCGACGGTGTTTCTGTCCGCATGGGCGTTTTCCTTCGCCGTAACGCTGGACGGCGGCAGTTATATATTCGACTATCGGATTTCGCTGAGCTCGGGGCGGGACGGCGGGTTCTACGTCAATTACGATCAGGACGCGGTCGGCTATACGGAAAACGACCGGTTCGCGCTTTTGAGCGATCCTGCCGTGGCCGCCGTCGACGGCAAAGCGGTCGTCAACGCCGTCGTTTCGACCGACGAGCCCGGCGACTATATGCGGCTGATGAATTACGATTATTACGAGGCGCTTTGCGACAGGGACGTTACGCAGCGTCTTGATCCTCAGAATTACCGGGAGCTGGACGACTGCCCCGCGCCGGAATGGGCGCGGTTCAAAGCCGCGCTGGCGCTCCCGGAGTCGACGGCGGTGCTGCCGATCGTCGCCCGCGACGAGAGCCTGTTCGCTTCGCTTTCGCGTTTCACGGTCGACGGAGAAATCAACGTTTCCAGACTGAACAGCGGCGAGGAGATCCTTCTTTTTGCGCCTGCGGGGCTATCTGCGTATCTGCATCAGCCCGCGGAGAACGGCGGCAGGTATTTTCTCGACGTCTGGGACGCCGGGATGGGGCTCAACAACGCCGCCGGGACGGCGATCGTTCCGATGGAGACCGCCGCCCGCTGCTTTCACGCGGGGGACGAGATCACGCTGACGGTCGTAAACGGCGACGCTCCCGACTCCGGCGCGGGTCTGCCGGACAACCGCGCCGTAACAAAAAGGACCGTGCGCATCGGCGCGATCCTTGAAAACGCCGATACGGATCTGCAGGCCGGGCACGGCTCCGTTTCCGCGGTGACGACGGCGCAGGGATTGCGCTGCTTTACGGATCGATACAAATACCGGGCAATGGACGTTTACGCGGCGGAAACGATCACTGCGGAGACGGACGCGCGGATCCAATCGATCATCGACCGCGTCACCTCCGGCGCGCCGAGCCTTGTCGTTTCGAATTACCGTTACCTGCAGGAGCAGAAGGCGCAGCGGCGGCAGACCGCGGCACTGGTGCTGGCGGTGATGATCCTGATGCTCAGCGGCGCGGGCAGTATGATCAACAACGCCCTGACCGCCCGCATCCGGGAGGGACGTCGGGAGATCGGTACGCTGCGCGCCGTCGGCGCTTCGGCGCGGGAGCTGGCAGGCTCCTACGTGCGGGAGCTTCTTGTCATGACGGGTCTCGGCTCCGCCGTCGGCTTCGCCGCTTTTATCTTCCTCTGGATCGGCTCAGGCCTTGTCGATTGGCTTCAATATCATTTCACCGAAAAGCCCGTGTTCGAGCCCGTCTCCCTTTGGGAGACCGCGCTTGGCGTTCTGACCCTGTTCGCCGTCTGCGCGTTCAACCTGCGGCGGCAGATCGGGAAACAGATGAAAAACAGTATCGTTGATAATATCAGGGAGCTTTGAGCATGAAACGAATCGGAATGATCTTTATGATATGCATGCTTCTCTTTGCGTTCCCGACCGCAGGGGCCGCGGAGGACGCGGCGGCGGAGCGGACGACGACGGCGGAACAGACCGCCGCGCAAGCGGAAGAACCGGAGACCGCCGTCAACGCGGCGACTCCCGCCGAGCCGGAAACGGTGATCGTCTACGTGACAGTCCCGACGGAACCGGAGCCGGAGGCCGCGCCCGAAACGACGGCAGACCGCTCCGCGCCGCGGCTGATGACGACGGCATACGCCCTCGACAAGGACTTCCTCTCCCCCGGCGAGAGTGCGAAGCTGACCGTCACGATTACGAACACCAACAAAAAAAGGGCGGCGGCGAATCTCAAGCTGACGCTGACCGACGAGAGCGGCGATATCGAGATCGGCGGCATGAACACCCGCTTCGTCGGCGCACTGGGCGCGGGAAAGAGCTATAATCTCGAATTCCCGCTCACCGCCCGCCACAGCGCCGCCGTGGGACGGCACAGCCTGACGCTGACCGCCGAATACGAGGACGGCGATTTTCAGTCCTATTCTTCCGCCGATACGCTTTACGTGGACGTGCGGCAGCCCGCGGAGCTGAGCTTTTCCGGCGCGGAGCTGCCCGAAAGGATCGTGGAGGGCGACACGGTCACGGTGACGGTCGAGCTGATGAACACCGGCAAGGCGCGGCTCTCGAACTGCCGCGCGGATTTTGAGATCCCCGGGCTCGTCGGCGGCGGCACGGCGTTCGGCGGGGATCTCGCTCCGGGCGAGGGCAAGACCGTCTCCGCCAATCTGCGGGCGCAGCCGGAACAGCTCGGCGTGACAAAGGGAACGATTTCCGTGACGTATGAAGACGAATACGGAAAAATTTATACGAAAACCGCAGACGTTTCAACCGAGATCGAAAAGAAGGTCGAAATCGACGCGGCGCCCTCGGAAGAGAAAAAGAAAACGCTCCCGTGGTGGCTTTACGGGAGCGCGGGAATAATTCTCGGCGGCGGCGCGGCCTTCGGCGTCACCTACGGCGTATGCGCCGCGAAGCAGCGACGGCAGGATGAATTGAGATTATAAAAAACGTCGGGAAAACGCCGGGCCCGTGCTTCCCGCCCGATCCGCTTATTCCTTCGGGCGGGTCTTTCCCGCAATATCCGAAGCGACGTCGGAAATTTTTTCTTTGATCGTGCCGACGAGTCCGTCAACCGTATCGACAATCCCGTCAAAGAGTCCCGCAGGGGTGAAATCCCTGCCGCCGGAGACGCTGTTGGCGAACACGAAGCGGTAGCCGTCGCTTTTGCCGAGCGATTCCGTCGGCGTCGCGTCGATCTTTTAGATCAGCTCCGCGAACGTGCCCCCCGGCTCGCGC
>JAFRTA010000434.1 GCA_017427315.1 Clostridia bacterium | reverse complement strand
TCTTTCTCGGGAGCGTCCCGGACCCCGCGCCGGTGATCGGGGCAATGCGCGGGATCGACCCTGTGCGAACGGAGCTTGTTTTCGACCGGCTGACGATGTTCGGCAGCGTGCTTGTCGCCCTGTTCCGCCCGGACGACGCCGCGGACCGGTATGTGCGCGCGCTGCGCGCGGCGCTGGACGGGGCGGGAATAAAATACGACCGCAAGGCGTTCCGCCCGCATATTACCCTTTGCCGGGATGCGGCGTTCCCGCCGTCGCTCCGGTTGGAAGCCTGTGAAGCCGCCCTGCGCAGTGTGCGCCTGCCGACGGATAAGGTGTGCCTGATGCGGTCCGACCTGTCCGAAAAAACGCCGAAGTATACCGTTCTTTTTACGAAAACATCAAATCAATAGAGAAGACGACGGCGGAGCCGTCGGGCAAACAGGAAGATAATCAGAGCCGACTCATGCAGCCGGCTCTTTGTTTCCGTGAAATGTGAGATGAAAGACCGAAGACGAAAGATCGGAAGACAAGGACGGAGCGCCGACCCAATGTCCGGCCCGACGCCTTCCGTCTTCAGCCGCAAGCCCGGAACGCATCACGATCCCCGTTGCATTCTCACGTCCGATGTGATAATATAAATACAGAAATAATGATCGGAAGTGAATCATATGATCGTGAAAACCGTTCGGGCGCTGGTCGCTCTGCTGCAGGTCCTGCTGATGTCATTGGGGCTCATGCCCGTCGATATGAGCGTGAACTACGGCGGCGAGCCCTATGCGCCGCCCGCGGTGGAGACGGAAATGGTACTCGCCGAGGACGGGCGCAGCGATTTTTCGATCGTCCTGCCCGACGGGGCGGACGCCTGTATACAGACCGCGGCGCGGGAGCTGGGGGATTATTTTGAAAAGATCTCCGGCGTATCCCTGCCCGTCGTGACGGCGGACAGGCTTGCGGACGGAGAGAAGGCGATCCTGCTTGCCGTCGATCCCGCCCCGAAGGGCGGCGATGCGCTCGGCGAAGAGGATTTCCGCATTACCTCCGACGGCATGACGCTTTCGATCACCGGCGGCGGCAGCCGGGGGACGCTCTACGGCGTATATACGTTTTTGGAGGAATACCTCGGCGTGCGCTGGTTCACGCCGACGCTTGAGCGGGTGCCCGAGCTTGATCGGGTCGTCGTCGACGCGGCGATCGACCGCACCGTGCGCCCGTCCTTCTCCGTGCGGCGCAACGACTGCGCGGGAACGAACGAGGCGTACCGCGCCCGCACGAGGATGAACGTCTCCTTCTGGCAGGATATGCCGGACTACGGCGGCGCGCTGACCTACGTGCTGTGGGACGTGACCCTCGACCGCCTCGTGCCGGATTCGCTGTTCGACGCGCACCCGGAGTATTTCGCGCTGGACGAAAACGGCAGCCGCACCACGGACCACGTGTGCCTGTCGAACCCCGACGTGCTTGAGATCGCCGTCGGAAACGCCCGCGCGGCGATCGACGCCTGCGAACGGGACGCGAAATTCCTGCACGTCGGACAGAAGGACAATATCAACTACTGCCGCTGCCCCGCCTGTGAGGCTCTGTATGAGGAATACGGCGCGGTCTCGGCGCCGACGCTGCTGTTCACCAACGCGCTGGCGGAGCGCCTTGCGCCCGAATATCCCGATTTCACCTTTACGTTCTACGCCTACAACGAGACGGACCGTCCCCCGACGAAGGGCGGTCTGCGCTGCCGCGATAACGTCGCGCCGGTGCTCTGCGGGCTGCACAAAGCCTGCCGCAGCCACCCGCTGACCGAATGCGGCGCCGTGGACGACGGCAAGGACGGGCTTTTGAATCTCTACGGCAAAAACGAGCCGCAGATCGCAGAAGATTTCAAAACGTGGACGACGGTCGCCGACCGCACCTATATCTACGATTACACGATCAATTTCCTGAATACGGCGCAGTTTTTCTCGAATCTCGAAACGATGCAGTCCACGATGAAATATATGCGCGATATCGGGATCACGGGCTACATCTACAACTGCGGCGACGGGCACGGGGCGGCATTCAACGAGCTGCGCAATTACCTGCTGCACAAGCTGCAGTGGGACGTGGACGCGGACGTGGAATATCTGATGAACGATTTCCTCTCGGCGTATTACGGAGCCGAAGCCGCGCCGTATATCAAAGAGATTCTGGATATCCAGACCGCGCAGATCCGCGCGACGGCGCACGCCTTCGATTTCGACTGGCACTATCAGTCGGGGTATTATCCGCCGCTGACGGTCTGTAAGCTGGACGGTCTTTGGGAAAAAGCGCTCTCGGCGGAGATCACGGACGAGGAGCGTTTCCGCGTCGAGACGGCGAATCTGAGCTGGGAATACTTCAAGGCGAACCTGTTCCTCGGCAAGTATTCGCTTGCGAACCCGCTGCGGATGCAGGAGAACGAGGCGCTTTACGACGCGTTCGGGGCGCACGGGATCGACCGGGTGTGTTCCTTCGGCGTTATCCCGCCGAAGGACGAGGTCAATTTCATCGAGCGCCCGTTTCAGTGGAGATGAAAACAGATGAAGTATGAAAAGACGCTCAAACTGAAAAACGGCGAAGAGCTTCTGCTGCGAAACGGCGCGGAAGCCGACGGCGCGGCTGTGCTGGACGTGTTCACCCGGACGCACAAAGAGACGGACAACATGCTGACCTACGCCGACGAAACGACCTTCGACGCGGCAAAGGAGGGCGCGTTCCTGCAGGCGAAGACCGACAGCGAAAGCGAGATCGAGATACTGGCGTTCGTGAACGGCGTTCTCGTCGGGACCGCCGGCGTCTCCGCTATCGGCGGACGGGACAAAATACGCCATCGGGCGGAATTCGGCGTCGGGATCTTAAAGGAATACTGGGGGCTCGGGATCGGCCGCGCCATGACGGACGCCTGTATCGAATGCGCGCGTCGGGCGGGATATCTGCAGTTCGAACTCGAGGTCGTCGCGGAAAACGCCCGGGCGATCGCCCTCTATGAAAAATGCGGCTTCACCGAATACGGCAGGAACCCCCGCGGCTTCCGCAAACGCGGCGGGGAGTATCAGGAGTTGGTGTATATGAGGATGGAGTTGTAAATTCCGATCTATGCGCGCAGCGCATAGATCGGAATTTAACGTGTTTGCGCAGCAAACACATATCACATGCTCGCTATGCGAGCATATATCACATTGACCTTCAGGTCAATATATCACATCGCCGAAAGGCGATATATCACTGAAAAACAAAGGCGATATACGCTTCGCGTGTGATACGCCGCCTAAAGGCGGCGCGATATGTCCTTCGGACGTGATATGCGCCTTACGGAGCGTGAGTAAATTCTGATTCAGCTCCGCTAAATCAGAATTTACCCATCCATCCCTTCACAGAAATCACACACGGGCGCAGTAAAATGTCTGCGGAGGTGGAGAAATATGTTCAGGATCCTGATCGCGGACGACGTGCCGAAAATAAGGCGCACGCTCTGCGATTATTTTACCGTCAAGGGCTGGCAGGCTTTTCCCGCGGCGGACGGCGAGGAGGCGGTCCGGCTCGCCGCGGCGCACATGCCCGATCTTATGATCCTCGACGTGATGATGCCGAAAAAAGACGGGCTCGCCGCCTGCCGGGAGATCCGCGCTTTCTGCGGCGCGCCGGTGCTGTTCCTCTCCGCGCTGGGCGAGGAGGAGGACCTGCTGGCGGGGTATGCGGACGGCGGCGACGATTACATCGTCAAGCCCGTTTCCCTGCCGGTGCTTCTCAAAAAATGCGAGGCGATGCTCGCACGCAGCAAGGGCGCGGACGCTTCGCACCGGCTCGTCTGCGGCGCGCTGACGGCGGAGCTGGACGGGCGCCGGGTGTTCGCCGACGGGACAGAGCTGCCCGTCGTCGGCAGGGACTTCGACCTGCTCGTTCTTCTGATGCAGCACAAAGGCGCGGTCCTCTCCCGCGGGCAGATCCTCGACCGGCTTTGGGGCTATGATTTCGACGGCGACCCGCGCGTGGTCGATACCCATATCAAGCAGCTGCGCAGATCGCTGGGGAAACACCGGAGCTGCATCAAAACCGTGATTGGCTCGGGGTACCGTTTCGAGGAGGGCGCCGTATGAAAAAACGGATGCTCGCGCTCACCGCGTTCGCGGTGCTGGTGTTTTATCTTTTTTCGTTGGCGTTTTCCGTGCTGTTTCAGTACGGAGATATCACGGAGCGCAGCGACGCCCGGTATTTTATGTCGTCGGCGAACTCCGTTCGGAACGCTTCCGAAGAGGGGCGGGAAACGCTTTTCATGCACCTCGGCAGTCTGTATCCCCACAGGACGGGCGACGATTTCGGCGAGGTCCCCCTTACCGCCATGCTCCGGAAGGTCGGCGGCGGAACGGAATTCCTGCGCGGCTGCACGCTGACGGTCGAGGACGGGCGGCAGGAGCGTCTCATCTGGCAGGGACGGCTCGAACCGTATCTGACGGAGGAAAAGAAAGCCGAAATCGCCGATTTTCTGGACCGCTGTCCGAACCGCAGCGTCTGGGCGCATACCGTTTCTTTCCATATCGAAAACGGGGTATGGACGCCGACCTCGCTCTCGATGCGCAGCGTCGGCTCGCCTTTATCCGAAGCGTCGCAGCCCGTGTTTGAAATGACGCTGCAGCTTTCCGAGCTGCCGACGGATCGGACGTTTACGCGGGAGAACGCATACATTCAGGTCGATTTTTACGATATCGGCATGAACAAAAAAGACTCTGCCCGGTTCCGGCGACTGGAGGAGATCGCGTCGGAATTCGAAGGATACGTCTCGCGGCGAAACGACGAAAGAACGCTGTTTCGGGATATCGAAGATTTCGGGAGGTCGCGTTTGTCGGGACTCGTGTTCGACGAGGAACGGGATCTTCAATATAGAAACAACGAGGGGCGGGACCGCTCAAAGGAAAGCGTTTTCGAAAAGCTCGCTCTTTGGAAGAGGTATATTTCGCGGCTGCTGTTCAAGGACGTTCTTTCGTGGGACGTCGCCGCGCTGGAAGCGGACGGGGAAAAATATATCTATTTCACCGCGTCCCTGCGCAGCCTGCCGCAATGCGTTCTGACCGATTCCGCCGTCCGGCGGACCGCGTCGCTGCTCGGCGCCGTTTACGCCCTGACCGGCGCGTTTCTGCTGATCGCCGTCCGGCGGCTGATGAGAAAGAACGAGCAGCTTGACAAGGCGCGCCGCGCGCTGACGGGGGCCGCCGCCCACGAGCTGAAAACGCCGATCTCGGTGATCCGGAACCAGAGCGAATTCGTTTTGGAGAGAGTCATGCCGGAACGGGACGCGGAATACGTATCGTCCATCCGTGACGAGGCGGTGCGCATGAGCGGGATCGTCGACACGCTTTTGCAGTACGGACGGCTGTCCGACCGGAAAAAAATCGAGAAACGGCCGCTGGACCTCGCCGCGCTCGTCGGAGAAGAGCTTGCGCGTTACCGCGCTTTCGCCGAAACGAACGGCGCGGCGCTCCGCGTATCTCTCGCGGGAGCCGTACCGGTCCGCGGGAACGAGGCGCTGCTGCGTCTCGCGGTCGACAATTACCTTTCCAACGCGATCAGATACGCGGCGGGGGAGAAGAACGTCCGCGTGACGCTTACGAAGACGAAGCGCGGCTTCCGGTTCGAGACGGAAAACGAGTGCGAACCCATTACGAAAAAAGAGGCGAAGGCGTTCTGGTCGCTGCTCTCAAAGCGCGATAAAGCGCGGGGAAGCGCGGGCACCGCGGGGATGGGCCTGCCGCTCTGCGCGGAGATCTTCCGGCTGCACCGGTACCGTTACGGCTGCGTCCCGGAGGGGAAAAGCGTGCGGTTCTTCTTTTGCGGCGGAATAAAATCAAAAAACGGAATCCCGATTGAGACTGAACGATAAAATGACGCTCTGTCCCGCCGCGGTTTTTCGCGTTCCGTCGGGACTTTCGGTCTTGTTTTTTTCCTCCGTCTGCGCTATAATATAGGCGAAGGGCGTATCGCCCGGAGCAACCCGAAAGGAGCTGTATCTATGAAATTCTTTTTCCTGCGCATGATCTCCATGATCGTAGCGGTCTCCTGTCTGCTTCTCTTCGCCGGGGGCGTCGCGCCTCACGAGGAGTTCGATGTGACGGATCCCGAAAACTGCCTGATGAACCTCACGGTCTTTTCCGACGTACACGTTGAGGGCAACAACTACCCGCGTTACAAGGTGTTCGCGAACAGCCTGCGCGACGCAAAGCAGAACAAGAGCGGCAGCGACGCGTTCCTGTTCCTCGGCGACAGCGTTATGAACGGGCAACACATCGAGAACACGATGTTTCACGGCACGGTCGCCCGGATCCTGAAGGATGAGAGAGTGATCACCATCCCCGGCAACCACGATTTCGGAAACGGCGAGGGCGATTTCAAGAAGATCCAGCAGCGCTGGTACGATTATACGGAGGCGTTCTTCGGCAGAAAGCAGACGACGCCCTATTTCTGCGAGATCGTCAACGGCTATTATTTCATCGTGCTTTCGAGCGAAGAGCAGAACATCGACGCGATGCATATGAGCGACGAGCAGTTTGAATGGTTTGAACGCATGCTCGACGAAGCGGCGCAGAGCGGTCTGCCGACCTTCGTTCTGGCGCATTATCACCCGAGAATGGCGGTGCCGATCAACCCGGATTCGCAGTACAGCCTTGTTCGGATTTTAGCGGACTACAACCGCGAGCACGATGTGTTCTTCCTCTGCGGGCATCTGCATATGTCGCCTTGTGAAACCTCCTTCCACGCGTGGAGCGGTTTCCCGGAGGCGTATATTCCGAGCCTGACGTTCCTGTCGGAAAACGGAGAAATATTTGAAGAGACCGGCTTCGGCGAGATCGTGGAGGTTTATCCCGACCGCGTCGTCTTCCGTATTCGCAACTTCTTCACCGGCGAATGGGCTCAACTGAACGGCGCGCCGCACGAAGCGACCTGGTATCTGAAGAATCCCATTCCCGCCGCATAACGGGCTGATATGAAAACGCGTCCCCGGGGCCTGGCTCCGGGGGCGCGTTCCGTTTTTTATTCGGGAATTTCAGGGCGGCAGCGTTACAGAAACAGCGTTTCGTTCACAAACGCGAACTTGCACGCGCTGATCATATTGCACATCATCGTAACGACCTTATCGGTGCTCATGGGCACGTCGTTCTTCAGCCAGCGAATGAACAGGCATTCGATCCCGCCGGAAACGAACACCAGAAACGTCTGCGTTTCCTCCTTCGTTTTGAGCTTCAGCGAAGACGTGAGTTCGTTCAGCACCTTCTCGCGCATATCCCGGATGATTTTTTCCGATATCATCATCGCGCTCTTGTTGAGCAGCAGGTTTTTATAATATTCCTTATCCTTTTCGATCAGCGCAAGGCAGAATTCCACGGTCGGCCGCGGATCGTCGAGAAAAGCGACGACTCCCGTGGCGTTAATGTAATTCGTGATATCGCTGACGATCTCCGTTTCCATCTGCTCGAACAGATCGTTGATGTCAAGATAATGCGCGTAAAACGTACCGCGGCAGATCTCCGCCTCCTTCACGATGTCGGACACCGTGATTTTTGAAAAATCGCGCTCGTGCAAAAGCTTTGCAAATGCTTTCTTTATCAGTTTTTCGGAACGCAGAGAGTTCCTCTGCTGCTTTTTCTGGGCCGCGCCGGCTTCGGCAGGATTGCTCATGTCTTTTTCCTCCGCTGGATGTTTAAATTCGGAACCTTATATAAATTTGACCATAATAGGCCCTAAATGTATAAAATATCATGTCGGTAAATTCATTATGTACATTATATGTGTATTTGATATGAACAATATATGTTTGATATATTAACAAATGAACGCGCGGGGGCAAATTTATTGACTTGACGGCACAACTGTATTATTATTTATATGATTCGAATCAAAAAAACGCCGATTTGATGAATACGGGAGCCGAAGCCATGGAATACAGAACCGAACACGACTCGATGGGCGAGATCCTCGTGCCCGCCGACAAATATTGGGGCGCGCAGACGCAGCGCAGCCTTGAAAATTTCCGCATCGGCGGCGAAAAAATGCCGCAGCCGGTGATCCGCGCCTTCGCGCTGATGAAAAAAGCGGCGGCGCGCGTCAACTGCCGGCTCGGCAAGCTCGACGGCGAGCGGGCGGAGCTGATCTGCACCGTCTGCGACGAGATTTCCTCCGGCGCGCTGGACGACAATTTCCCGCTGGTCGTGTGGCAGACCGGCAGCGGCACACAGACGAACATGAACGTCAACGAGGTGATTGCGGGCAGGGGGAACGCCCTCGCGGGCAAACCGCTCCTGCACCCGAACGACCACGTCAATCTGTCGCAAAGCTCGAACGACACCTTCCCCACGGCGATGCACCTCGCCGCCGTTCTCTCGGTCGAGCGGGAGCTGATCCCCGCGCTGACGAGTCTCGTCGATACATTCAAATGCCTTGAATACGCGTGCGCGGGCGCGGTCAAGAGCGGCAGGACGCATCTGCAGGACGCGGTGCCGATCGCCTTTTCGCAGGAGATTGGCGGTTGGCGCGCTTCGCTGGAAACGGACGTCCGCCTGCTTCGGGAACTTCTGCACGACGCGCGCGCGCTCGCGCTCGGCGGCACAGCGGTGGGCACGGGGCTCAACGCACCGAAGCTCTTCGGCGCAGCGGTCGCCGAAGAGCTGACGCGTCTTGCGGGCACGGAATTCCGCACGGCGGAAAATAAATTTCACGCGCTGACCTCGAAGGACGAGCTGGTCGCGCTGCACGGCGCGGTCAAAGCTGCGGCGTGCGATATGATGAAGATCGCCAACGACGTGCGCTGGCTCGCGAGCGGGCCGCGCTGCGGGCTGGGCGAGATCTTCATTCCCGAAAACGAACCCGGTTCGTCCATCATGCCCGGCAAGGTTAACCCGACCCAGTGCGAGGCGGTCACGATGGCCGCCGTGCAGGTCATGGGAAACGACGCGGCGGTCTCCTTCGCGGCGTCGCAGGGCAATTTCGAGCTGAACGTGTTTATGCCCGTGCTGATTTACAATTTTCTGCAAAGCGTGCGGCTTCTGACCGACAGCGTCGATTCCTTCAATAAGAACTGCGCCCGCGGCATCCGGCCGAATCGGGAAAAAATGCGGGAGAACCTGCACCGTTCGCTGATGCTCGTCACGGCGCTCAGCCCGCAGATCGGCTACGAAAACGCGGCGAAGGTCGCGAAACTTGCGCATGCGGAAAATCTCTCGCTGCGCGAGGCGGCGCTGCGGCTCGGCGTGATGAGCGCGGAAGACTTCGACCGCGTATTTCACCCGGAGGAAATGGTCTGACGCGCCGGGAAGCGCGGGAACCGCCCGGAAATGCCGCGGCAGGCCGGAATCGGCGAACTGACTCGGACGGAGCACGGTCCGTCCGCAACGGAGGCGATCTGATGTACGCAAGCGTGAAAAGCTTCGGGCTGCTCGGGCTTGAAACCTACGTGGTGAACGCGGAGGTGGATCTCGGCGGCGATAAATTCAATTTCGACGTGGGTGGTCTGCCCGACGCGGCGGTCAAGGAATCGCGCGAGCGCGTCGAGGCGGCGATTAAAAACAGCGGCCTTCCGTTCCCCTACCGCCGTATCACGGTGAACCTCGCCCCGGCGGATAAGAAAAAAGAGGGCTCGGTCTACGACCTGCCCATTACGGCGGCGCTGCTGAAAGCAAACCTTGTCCTGAAAGCGGACACCGACGACTGCGCCTTTCTCGGCGAGCTCTCGCTCGCGGGCGAGGTCAAGGGCGTGCGCGGCGTGCTGCCGATGCTGCTCGCCGCAAAGGAAGCGGGCATCAAAAAAGTGTATATCCCGTGGGAAAACCGCGCCGAAGCACGGGTGATCGAAGGCGTCGAGGCATACCCGGTCAAAACCATCAGACAGCTTCTCGCGCATTTTTCCGGCGAGACGCCGATCGCGCCCGTTCCGTTCGGCGTCGACCCGGCGGAGCGGACGGACGGGCTAACGCCCGATTTCGCGGACGTGATGGGACAGCCCGCGGCAAAACGCGCGCTCGAAATCGCCGCCGCGGGCGGGCACAACTGCCTGATGATCGGACCGCCCGGCTCGGGCAAAAGCATGCTCGCGAAGCGTCTGCCGGGCATTCTGCCCGATATGAGCTTCGCGGAATCCCTTGAAACGACGAAAATCTATTCGGTCGCGGGGAAACTTCCCGCGGGCTGCGCGCTCATCACAAATCGGCCGTTCCGCGCGCCGCACCATTCCGTATCGTCCGCGGGCCTGTCGGGCGGCGGCGCGCTGCCGCGTCCGGGCGAGATCTCCCTCGCGCACAACGGCGTGCTGTTTATGGACGAGCTGCCGGAGTTCAGCCGCACGGCGATGGAGCTGCTGCGGCAGCCGCTCGAAGACGGAAAAATCAATATTTCCCGCGTTGCGGGCACGGTAGGTTATCCCTGCTCGGTCATGCTCGTGGCGGCGATGAACCCCTGTCCCTGCGGATATTTCGGCCATCCGACGATCCGCTGCACCTGCTCGGACGCGATGCGCACGAAATACCTTGCAAGGGTATCCGGCCCGATCCTCGACCGCATCGATATCCACGTCGAGGTCGGCGCGGTGAATTACGAACAGTTGACCGAAAAAACGAAGGGCGAGAGCAGCGAGGCGATCCGCGCGCGGGTCAACGCGGCGCGGGAGCGCCAAAACAGGCGCTTTGCCGGCACGGGCGTGACCTGCAACGCGAAAATGACGCCCGCAATGACGAAGCAATACTGCGTTCTGTCGCCCGACGCGGAGCGGATGCTGCGCTCCGTGTTCGATAAAATGGGGCTTTCCGCCCGCGCTTACGATAAGATCCTGCGGCTGTCGCGCACGATCGCGGATCTCGCCGGCAGCGAAAACATCGCGCTCGAGCACCTCGCCGAGGCGGTACAATACCGCGATCTGGACCGGAAATACCGTGCGGGGGAAATATAGCCCCCGGGGATGCGGACGGACGTTCTTTCGCGCCGTAAAAAAGTTTTTTCAAAAAAACAGTAGACAAAACCGAAAGAATGTTATATAATACTTGACGGAGATATAGCCCAGCCGGTTAGAGCGCTGCGTTCACATCGCAGAGGTCGAGGGTTCGAGTCCCTCTGTCTCTACCATTTCGAGTGTTCATAACGGAATTAAGTTATGGACACTCTTTTTATTAATTACAGGCGGCACGGGTCATTTACGGCTTGTGCCGCCTGCGTTGTTTTGTTACGCCGGGAGCGGCGCGGGAGCTTGTGCCGGAACAGGTGTTGGCAGATACTCCACCGCCACGCCCTGACGGGTATCGGCGACGTAGGTTTCAGCGGCGCGGTCTTCCGGGAGCGCGAAGGTATCGATGAAGCGGTAATGGATCACAATGCGCTGTGTGCGGTGCTTACCAACGCCTTCTGTTTCGTAAACGTCAATGTGGTCGATCAATTCCCGTAGGAGTACAGGCGTGAGTGTTTGCATCTCCAAAAACTTGCGTATTGCGGAGACGAAATGATCTCTTCCGACCTGCATTGCTTCCTGCCTTTTCAGTTCTTCTTGAGCGGCAGCGATCTTGGCTTTCAGTTCCATGCGCTCGATCTCATACCGGTGCGCCTGCTCCATATACCAATCGTCGGATACTTTGCCGCAGGCGTTGTCTTCATAGAGCTTTTCATGAAGATTGCTTATCGTTTCGCATCGTTCCGTGGCACGACGGATCACCCGCTGCAAACGCTGCGTTTCAAAGAACACGTCCCGATTTGATTTCTCGGTCAGTAGGTCAATGAAAGTGTCTTCATCGTCTTTCAGAAAGCTTGCCAGCTTGCGAAGCTCCAGCTTTACCACTTCTTCCACGGCGTCGGCACGAATATAATGGCGAGTGGTGCAGGTACCGCGCGTATCTTTCTTGTAGTTGGAGCAACTGAAGAAATGAATCTCTTTGTTGATGGTGTTTGTGTGATACCAAAGCTTTTTGCCGCAATCTCCGCAAAACAGGATGTCGCTGAACATGTTCTTTTCGCCGTTGGTCGGTTTGCGCCGTTTTGTGCTTGTTATCAGCTTTTGTACCTGCTCAAAGACATCACGGTCGATTATCGGCTCATGAACATTCTTGAATATCACCCAGTTCTCGCGTGGATTATCTAAACGGGTTTTGTTCTTGAACGATTTGGAGTAGGTTTTGAAATTGACAACGTCACCGCAGTATTCCTGTTTTTTCAGAATGTCAGCAACGGTGTTCTGATTCCACTTCCACGGCTCCTTCGGCACCTTTTTTCCACCACGATTTATCCCTTTACTTTTCCAATACGCAATCGGATTCAGGATCTTTTCTTCGGAAAGAATTCTCGCGATTGTTTCGTTGCCTTTTCCTTCAAGAGCC
>JAFRTA010000433.1 GCA_017427315.1 Clostridia bacterium | reverse complement strand
TATAGAAACAAACAATATAATTCACAAGCACGATCCACGAGATCCGATACCCGATACCCGAAATTCTGATTTTACGGCTTCGCCGTTAAATCAGAATTTGACAAGCTTCCCCCTGCAGATCAGGAAATCACGGCTTTCGATGTGCGGGCAGAAGAAGTCCCGTTTCACGCCGAGAGGCTCGCCGGTGAGCAGATCCGTGAGGTCAAGCCCGTAACCCGACTGCGCGGGGATCCCGTAATCCTCAAAATACAGCGGGACGAGCGCTTTTTCATCCGAAAAATTATAATACGCCAGAAGCACCCCGCCGTCCGGCAGAAGGCGCATCATCCCCATTCTGTCCGCATTCGCGTAGCGCTGTTTTTCCTCATAATACGGCGGGCGGTAATCCTCGAGCTGATCGATCGCGATCAGCTCTTTGTTTTGCAGCATTTTTCTGTAGTTTTCACCGAGGTTCCGCACGTCCGCGCCGATCATCAGCGGCGCGCCGAAGAAGCACCAGAGCGAAAAATGCAGATAGTATTCCCGCTCCGTGCAGCCGCCGAGGGAGGCGACGTTCCCCCTGCCCTCCATCCCGGCGATCAGGATATCGAGATCATTCCAGCAGCCGGGACCGGAGCCGTAAAGATATTCGAGCTGCGGTACGGCGTTCTGACGGAACGATTCGAAATTATCCGAGATGTCTCCGGTGCTGCGGAACAGGTGCGCGCCGACAGAGCGCATCCATCGATAAGGGTGTCCGGAGCCGACGGTCGCGCCGGAGAACATGATCTCCCTGCCCGTCGCCCGCAGCGCCATCCCCATCGTCAGATACGAATTTTTGAACTGTCCGCTGCCGGGGTAATGGCACAGGTCGTATTTGAGATAGTCGACGCCCCAGTCCGCAAACGTCGCCGCGTCCTCGTATTCGTGCCCGTAGGAGCCCGGAAAACCGAGACAGGTCAGCACGCCCGCCGCGGAGTAAAGGCCGAATTTCAGCCCTTTGGAATGCACATAGTCCGCGATGTACTTCATCCCGTGCGGGAATTTGTCGGGATCGGGGACGAGCTTCCCGTCGACCCGTTCCCGGCGCATCCACGCGTCGTCGATCACGAGATATTCGTACCCCGCGGCAAGATACCCTTTCTCCGCGAGTGCGTCCGCGGTCTCGAGGATGATTTTTTCATTGATATCGGGACCGAAGGTGTTCCAGGAATTCCAGCCCATCGGAGGCGTTTTCGCAAGCATATCGATCGCTCTTTTTCTTTTTTGTCTTATCGTATCGGATTTCATCCGGTTTGTCAAGTCTCAATAAATTCCGATTTATCGCGGAGCGATAAATCGGAATTTACCGTTCTGTTTCCCCCTCTCCCGGCATATATATCTACAAAGCAACGATCGGAGGAATTCAAATGGAACGGAAGGACAATCTTTCCGCGGCGCTCGAAAGCCTGCCCGAGCGGCTGCGGAAAACCATCGGCGCTCTGCCGAAGGAGCTGCTGGACGAGACCCTCGAGATCCGTCTGCGCGCCGGACGGCCGCTGATGCTCTGCGGTTCTTACGGCGTATGTTTCCCGGACGGGCACGGGCGATACTCCAGGCTGTGCCCCGTAAAAACGCCCGAGCCGACCGCCGAGGAGATCGGTCTGATCGTGCAGGCGCTTGCGGGCCATTCCGTCTATTCGCATACGGACGAGCTCAACAGCGGCTTCGTGACGAGCGCGGACGGTATGCGCGCGGGGGTCGCCGGCTGCGCGGGAACGTCGGACGGAAAGGTTCGCGCTGTGCGGGATATCCGCAGCGTGAATATCCGCATCGCGCGAAACGTGGACGGCGCGGCTCAACCGCTTTGCGAACGGATCTTTGCGGACGGGCTCAAAAACGTCGTGCTCTACGGCGCCCCGCTTTGCGGCAAAACGACGATGCTCAAGGATATCGCCCGCATCCTTTCGTCCGGGCCGTATTATTACCGCACCGCAGTGGCGGACGAGCGGCGCGAGCTTTCCGCCGCGGGCGGCGTGAATATCGATTTTTTCACCGGGTATCCGAAAAAAAACGGCATCGAATACGCGGTGCGCTCTTTTTCGCCGGATGTGATCCTTTGCGATGAGCTCGGCACGGACGAAGAATGCGCCGAGGTGCTGCGGGCGCTGGGCTGCGGCGTGCGCTTTGTTTTGAGCGTGCATTGCGGCAGCCGGGACGAGCTTCTGCGCCGGCCCCTGTGCCATGCGCTCGTCGACTGCGGCGCCTTCGATTATTTCGTTTTCCTGCCCGGCGTGGGAAAAGACTGCGAAATCTTCTCTGGGGAGGAGCTCTATGATGAAAGCCGCGGCGTGTATCCTGATCCTGCTCTCGTCCCTTCTGACCGGTCTGACGGTCAGCGCGCGTCTTTCGCGCAGGGTGGCGTATCTTGATGCGGC
>JAFRTA010000007.1 GCA_017427315.1 Clostridia bacterium | reverse complement strand
TCGTGCTTGTATATTTTATTATTACTCTCTATATGTATTGACAGCGTTAATTCTTTGATTTGAGTCGCGGTTTCGGCACGATATCCGATCCCCGATCCCCGATATCCGCGGAGGGTGTCAGCCCGACAAATCAGAATTTACCTCATTTGACTTCTTCCCCGAAAGGTGCTATACTGACGGCGAGGATGTGAAACAAATGAAAGCGACGATCCTGATCGTGGACGACGACGAATCCGTCGGCGATCTGCTTGAAGAAATACTGAGAGGAGAGGATTACTCTGTCCGCCGGGCGTATTCCGGCACGGAGGCGCTGCTCGCGGTCAACGCGGAGCGCCCGGACCTGATCCTGCTCGATCTGATGCTGCCGGGGCTTTCCGGCGAAGAGGTCCTGCCGCGTCTGGGCAATATCCCCGTGATCGTGCTCAGCGCGAAAACGGCGCCGGACACAAAAGCGGAGCTGCTGCTCGGCGGCGCGGCGGATTACGTGACAAAACCCTTTGATACGCGCGAGCTGCTGGCGCGCATTACCGTCGCGCTGCGCCGGAACGAGGCGGCGTCGCCCGTGCTGCGCTCCGGCTGTCTTCGTATGGATCTGACGAGCCGCGCCGTGACCGCGGACGGGGTCGAGGTGCGCCTGACGCGCACCGAGTTTGCCATTCTCAAAATACTGATGCAGAACGGCTCCCGCGTGGTAGCGAAATCCGTGCTGCTGGACCGCATCGCCGCCGACACGCCGGACTGCACCGAAAGCTCGCTGAAGATCCACGTCAGCAACCTGCGGCGCAAGCTGCGCGAGGCCTGCGGCAAAGACTGCGTCGAGGCCGTCTGGGGCATCGGCTATAAAATGTTTACCGAATCTTAACCTTTCTTTATACCGCTTTCTTTACCGGGAAGCGGTATATTTTTTGTGAAATGTGAGATGTGAAATGTGAGAAGAGTGATTTGTGATTAGTGATTTGTGATTTGTGAAAAGACGGTGGACTCAACACGCAAAACGCAAACCCACGGAGGGAACCTATGGAATACGCGATCGAAACGAACGGATTGACGAAGCATTTCAAAAAAACCGTCGCCCTCGACGGGGCGACGCTGCGGGTGCCGAAGGGCGCGATCTACGGGCTTGTCGGCAGGAACGGCGCGGGCAAGACCACGCTGATCCGCGTGCTCTGCGGCTTGCAGCGCCCGTCCGCGGGGGACTATCAGCTCTTCGGCGTGCCGTATACCGACAAAAAAGTCTCCGCGGCGCGCCGCCGCACCGGGGCGCTGATCGAGCGGCCCGCCTATTACCCGGAGATGACCGTGCTCGAAAACCTGAAGCAGCAGTGCCGGATCCTCGGCATGCCGTCCTTTGCGCATCTTGATGAGATCATCGAAGCGGTGGGGCTTTCGGAATACGTCAAAAAACGTCCGTCAAAGCTCTCCCTCGGCTACCGGCAGCGGCTCGGGATCGCGCTTGCGCTGGCGGGCAAGCCGGATCTTCTGCTGCTGGACGAGCCGATCAACAGCATCGATCCCCAGGGCATCGTGGAGATTCGGGAGCTGCTTCTGCGGCTGAACCGGGAACACGGCGTGACGATGCTGATCTCAAGCCATATCCTCGACGAGCTCTCCCGCCTTGCGACGGATTACGGTTTTCTCGAGAAAGGGAAGATCATCCGCGAGATGACCGCCCGCGAATTTGAGGCGAACGCCCGCAAATCCATGCGCGTCACGGTCTCAGACCCGGCGGCGCTTGCCGTCGCGCTGGATGAAAAGGGGATCGAATACAAGGTCCTGCCGGAAAACGCAGTCGATATCTTTGCCGAGATCCCCGTCGGGGAACTGGCGGCGCTGCTGCGCGCGGGCGGCTGCGAGCTGATGAGCGTCACCGAGCGGGACGAAACGCTCGAGAGCTTCTTTCTGAATCTGACGGGAGCCGCGAAATGAAAACGCTTCTGCGCGCGGATCTGACCGAACTGTTCAAAAACCGTCTGTGGCTCGTTTACGCGTTGCTGACCGCGTTTTATATCTTATTATTCCCCCTCGGCGGCAATTGGACGTATTTCTATTTTAATATTGATCTTGGATCTTTTGATTTTCTGGCGAGAATGCTTCTTCAGATCCCGGTCTTTCTTCTTTCCGCCGTGTATGCGGCGCTGCATTTCTGCGGTCTGTTTCGGGGCGGCGCGTGTCAGAAGCGGATCGCAGCGGGCTATTCCAAAGTGCAGATTTTCGCGTCTCGCTTCCTGAGCCTCGCGGTCTCGCACGGATCTCTGTTTTTCTGTTATTACGCGGTCAGCGCCGTTTTCGCAGCGGCGGTCCGCGGAAACGAGGCCCTGCGGCAAACCGTTTCCGCGCCGACGGCGGAGGGGTTGTACAACGAATTGCTGTACGGGCTCGGCTCGGTCGCGCTCCTATGGTCTGTCTGCGCGTTTTTTTCGTTCCTCTTCAGAAAAAGGCTGCCCGCGCTCGCCGCGGTGATCGGCGTTGCTTTTCTTCTCCCTGCGGTCGTCTCGTTCCCTTATTATCTGAACGTCCCGGAGTTTTACGATGAAACGCTCCCTCCCGAACAGTTTTCCGAGATCGCAGCGTCGCATGATGAAGACGATTATACCGTGGAAGACGACGGAGAGATCCGGCTGAGAGAAGCGTTTTATCTGGACGGAGCGGAACGGGTCGCGGCGGAAGCGCTCTGCTGTTTCTTTCCGAGCTATAAGATCATGCTTCTGACGGAAGAAGCGGACGGACGGGAGATCCCGATCCCCCGGGAATACCTCGCGTATCCGCTCATCTGGTACGCGGACGCCGCAGCGGTCTGCGCTGCGGCATATCTGATCTTCAGAAAACGGGACCTCAACTGAAATACAAACGGGGGCGATCATTATGAAAACTCTTCTGCGCGCGGATCTCGCGATGATCTTCCGCGGTAAATTCTTTTGGATCTCCGTTGCAGTTTCGCTGGCGGTCGAATGTTTCGGTCTGGCTCTGGGATTTGTCTATCCGCTGTTCGACCGGCGATCCGGTACGCGTGATATGATCGGTTTTTTCGGCAACGCGGTCGTTTTTCTCTTTCTGATCTTCGCGGCGGCGCGGCATTTCTGCGGCGGGATGAAGAACGGCGCGAAAATCGCTGCGGGGCACACAAGAAAGCAGATATACTGTTCTCTGACGGTCAGCGGACTTTGCGCGCTCGCGGTCCGGTATCTTCTCTGGCTGCTGTTCGCGTTTCTGTATACCGGTCTGGTTCGTCTTGTGTTCCCCGGAGGGTACGGGGACGCGAACACCGCCATGCCGACGTTCGACGGGATCGCCGCGGAGCTGTGGTACGCCGCGCCGGGCCTTTTGGTCTTTCTTGCGATGTGCGTGATGTTCTGCGCGCTGACGAAAAAGAAAGCCGTCGCGCTGATCCTGACAGGCGCGGTCCTGCATTTCAGCCTGCTGGGCGCGCTGCTTTTGCCCTATCTTGCGGAAATATCCGCCGAGCTGCGGGAGCTGTACGAAGCCGACGAATCGGGTTTCGACGAAGAAGAGGATACATCGTTTTACAGTGAATACGACGTCGATCCGGATGTGGTCGCCAAAATAGAAAAACAATCGCAACGACTCGCGGGGATCTCCGACGGGACGAGAAACGCGATGCTCGTCGCAGCAAAGCTGCTGCCGATCCGCGCGCGGATGGAATACAAGGAATACGCCGACGAACGTTATCCCGCCCGCGGACCGGAACCGGAGCATCCCGACCCGCCGCCGAAGCAGATC
>JAFRTA010000432.1 GCA_017427315.1 Clostridia bacterium | reverse complement strand
TGGCGGAAGCGGTGGGATTCGAACCCACGAGCCCGTGAAGGCTACCTGATTTCGAGTCAGGCCCGTTATGACCACTTCGATACGCTTCCATGTGTTTTGTTGTCGGAAAAATGCAAGAAAATCATGCAAGAAAAGTTGTTGACCGGAAAATTCGAACCGCCCGAAATCCTTGTAAAATCAAGGAAGTTGGGGTGATGAAACGGGACAATGACAGCAACATTTCGAGTCAGGCCCGTTATGACCACTTCGATACGCTTCCGTGTCGGCTCAATTCATTTTGATCCATATTATCATTATTTTACCGTCCTGTCAATAGTATAAAAATATTTTTCGAAAATCCGAGGATAGAATATCGGCTTGCCGATAACGGATGAAACCCGGAAAAAGCAGAGGAATACGAATTGGCTGCTGCCGGAATCAAATAAAACGACAGGCATTTTATAAGACGGAAAATTCAACGAAAAATAATTCATTTCAGGAGGAAAAAACATGTCAGATACGATTTTGCGTTTTGCCGTTATGAGCGACGTACACGTTAAGGAGAACAAGGATTGTCGGGAGCTTGCCCGTCTTGATAAGGGCATGAAATGTCTTTACGAATACGCGGATAAATGCGCGTATCGTCCGGTTGACGCGATTTTTGTTGTCGGCGATTTCGCAAACTCGGGGAAAGAGCGGGAGATGCTGAATTTCAAGGAGGTGTTTTTCGCGAATCTTCGCCCCGAAACCGACGTAACGATCTCCGTTGCGAGCCATGAATACGGCTCCGGAATCCCGGAAACGCATGAACGCATGCGTCGCCTGTTCGGCATGGAGCCAGATATCCACAAAATCATAAAGGGATATCATTTTATCTCCGTTACGCCGCATCACGGCACGCGTTACGAAAAGCCGCAGATCGATTTTTCGTTCAACGCGCTGGAGGAAGCGCGTCTGGATGATCCCGATAAGGCGATTTTCTTTTTCCAGCATCCTCACGTCAACGGTACGGTTTACGGTTCGTACGATTGGGGCGAAAAGGATTTATTGCCGACATTTATCAACTTCCCGCAGATAATTGATTTTTCAGGCCATTCACACGCGCCGATTAACGATCCGCGCAATGTGCATCAGGAATATATCACGTGCTTCGGAACCGGTTCCTTCAGCTATACGGAACTCGATGAATTTGAAAAATATTACGGAACGGTTCCGCCCGACGCGGATGATTTTTCACAGTATCTGATTGTGGAAGTCGATGATGAAGGCGCCGTTACGGTGAAAAGCTTTGATGTGATCACGGGCAGATTCTTTCCGTGCGACCGTACCGTGCGTCCGCCTTTTACCCCCGAGAATTTCATATATACGGATAATCGTTATAAAACCGACGTCAAACCGTATTTTGCTCCGGATACGCCCATCGAGGTAAAGACCGGGGGAGAATATATTGAGATAACGTTCGGTCAGGCGAAGATAGATGAGGATATGGTGAACGATTATCTCGTCACCGTGACCGACCGGGAATCCGGGAAGATCGTTCGCCGGGCGTCTGCATGGTCCGGATATTATCATTATACGATGCCGGACAGCATAACCGTTAAGGTGAAAATGCTTCCGGAAGGGAATTACAGCGCGGACGTGACAGCGCGCGGTTTCTGGAAGAATGCGTCCGATGAACCCATCCGTAAGGATTTCACGATATGATTCTTTTTTTCGGATGTTCCCGAGAAATCATTGACCGTGCGTTATTTTTGTGATATGATAGAAAAAATTGCAAATGATAAAGGAGAACGGAACATGAAACTGAAAACCCTCGCAAAAATCGGCCTCGGCACTTCAGCCGCGATACTCGGCGCAGGCGCGGCAGTTTATGAATGCGCTTTGAATACGAAATTATACAGCAAATTCATCGGTTTTTTCGATAAGCCGTCCGAAGAGCAGGACGCTCTGTATAACGGCGGGCTTTACAATGATTGTCAGCGTTGGTATGAAGAAAACATGGGTGAAGACCAAACCATTACGACGGAAAAAACCGGCAGAATCCACGCGTATATTTTCAAGCACGACGAACCGACGCATAAATGGGCAATCTGCTGTCACGGCTATAATTCCGAGCCGAAGTCGACCGCGATTTACGTGCGGCATTTCTATGAAAAAGGTTTTAACTGCATCAGCCCGTCTCTGCGCGGCTGGGGAAACGACGAAACCCGTTACTGCACGATGGGATATTATGATAAAGATTTGCTCCTCGCCTGGATTGATTATATCATCTCGCAGGACGCGGATGCCCAAATCGTTCTGCACGGTTATTCCATGGGCGCCGTCACGACGATGCTTGCCACCGGCGGGGATCTGCCTTCGAATATAAAAGCTGCCGTCTGCGACTGCGGATTCACGACCTGTATGGAGCAGTTCAACAATACGGTCAAGAATTATGCGCATATTCCCGGGTTCCCGCTGGTTAACGCGGCGAATCTCGTTTCAATCGCGCGCGGGAATTTTGATTTCAGAAAGAATAATCCCATCGAAGCGGTCGCCCATTCGAAAACGCCGACAATCTTCCTGCACGGCACCGCCGACGACTTCATTCCCTGTTCCATGATGGACCGCCTTTACGACGCGTGTTCCGCCGAGAAAGCGAAACAGCCGATAGAAGGCGGCTTCCATGCCAGCTCGGTTATGAAAAATCCCGAGCTGTATTGGGAAGCGGTCGATGGTTTCCTGAAGGACAAAATCTGAGCGGTTCAAAAAATCGCCCCCCGGATGAACATCCGGGGGGCGAAGTGTTTCCGTCAGAAACTCAGGATAATACCCTGCGACGAATCATCCGGTTGTTGTCCGCCGATATACAGCGTGATCGGGGCGTCGGGCGCAGTGCGTGTACCGTCTTCGAGCACCGCGCAAAGCCAGAATCTGTCAATCGTCAGCTCGACCGTTTTGGTTTCTCCGCTTTTCAGAAATACGGGTTTAACGGCGCAGAGCTGAAGATTCGGCGTCACGGTTCTTGAATCGGAAAATCTCGCGTAACACTGTATTTTCTCCGAACCGTCGAAATCACTGGTATTCCGTATCGTAACGGAGCAAACGACCGAATCCGGACCGACGGACCGAATACGGGTATTTTGATATTCGAAGGTCGTGTAGCTCAACCCGTAACCGAAAGGATAAAGCGGTTCCGTCTTAAGATAACGGTAGGTCCTGCCTGTCATCGAATAATCGGTCATATCGGGCAATTCAGCGTCCGCAGGGTAAAATGTAATGGGGAGTTTCCCGCTCGGTGAAAAGGCGCCGGCAATCAAGCGGGCAATTGCCAAACCGCCGTATGCGCCGGGATACCAGGCGTGTATGACGGCTTTCGCGTGATTTCTGACCCGTTCGCCCAAATCGGCGCAACTTCCGCACATTACGACGACGATAACGTTTTCACAGACGTCGCAGACTTTTTGGGCAAGTATTCTCTGACATTCGGGCAGATACAGCGTTTTTCTGTCGCCGCCGTCGGTGAAATCGTTGGAATATCCGAGGTCCTCGCCTTCAACGGTTCGGTCAAGCCCGAGGCAGAGTATCGCGACGTCAGCATCCTGCGCGGCTGCGGCCCCTTCGCTGTCGAGGTTGCAGAAGCCGTCCCACCGTGAGCCGTTGTCCTGATATACCGGGGAGCCGTCCGCGACGGTGATCCTGCTTGTCTGAAAGAGTCTGCGAATGCCGTCCGCAACGGTTATGTATTCATCCGCGTGTCCGTTATAATTGCCTTCGAGAACGAGAGTTGACATGGCGTTGGGACCGATAACGGCGATTTTTTTGCCGTATGTATCCTTTAACGGCAGAAAACCGTTTTTATTTTCAAGCAGTACGAGGCTTTCTTCCGCGGCGCGAAGATTCAGCGCTTTATGCTTTTCGGAAGATACTTCGCTGAACGGTATTTCCGCG
>JAFRTA010000431.1 GCA_017427315.1 Clostridia bacterium | reverse complement strand
GCGTGTTCGTGGACGGGCGGGAGGTCCGCAATATCGGCTTCGTCTCCGACGACCCCGCCGAGGCCGAGCCCATGGTGCGTTATATGACGCTGCCGCTGTATTCCGGCGAAGACGGGCGGATCGAGATCGTATACCAATACTCCAATTTCATCCACAAGGAAGGCGGCTTTATCCAGAACACGCTGATCTCGACGCCCGAAAACATCGACGAATACCGGCGCGGGCTCACGCTTTGGTCGCTGCTTCTGGCGGGAGGGCTGATATTCTTTTCGCTCTACTTCCTGCTGGGCGCGGCTGTCCGGAAAAGCCGGGAATATGCCGCGCTGGCGTTTTGCTGCGCAGTGATCGCGTTCAGAAACCATTTCTTTTTCGGCGAGTATCTGATGGGCGCGGGGTATGATTTCTTTCTCCACTACCGGCTGACGGTGCTGGACGCATCCCTGATCCCGTTTTCGCTGCTCTGGCTGTTCTCGGCGTTCTTCCCGCAGGTTTGCGGCAAACGCCGCCGCACGTCCCTCATCCTGACGGCGGTCTACGCCGCGCTGACGGTCTGTCATTTCATCATCGGGACAGAACAGCTCGTTCCCTTGTGCTGGATCTGCTGCGCCGTCTGCGTGCTGTTTCTTGTTATATACGTTTACCGTCTTATACGGCATTTCCGGACCGAACGCCCGACGGCGACGGACGCGCTCACCCTTACAGCCGTCGCGCTGCTGATCGTCATGCTCGTCTATGAAGGACTGAACGTGGGCAGCAACGCCGCGATGAACCATTTCGGCGTCTCTCCCGTGGCGATGGTGGTCTGCATCCTGATCCTCAATACGGTCATCAACACGCGCCTTATGAAACAGGCGGTGCAGCTGCGCGAGACCCGGCTGCAGAACGAGCTGCTCGGCAAGACGAACGAGATGAACCGAGACTTCCTGCGCACGGTGTCCCATGAGCTGAAAACGCCGCTGACGGTGATCTCCGGGTATGCGCAGCTGATGGAACGCCAGATGGAAAAGGGGATCACCTCCGACGCCGCGCCGGAGCGCCTGGAAACCATACGGCAGGAGGCCGACCGGCTGGCGGAGATCGTCACGCGCCTGATGGACTATACCTACGGTTACCAGCGGGAAGCGGAATTCTCCGCCGTGGACGTGCCGACGCTCTTCGAGAACGCCGCAGCCGTGCTGCGGCCCGTATGCGCCAAGCGCGGCAACACGCTCACCCTTTCCGACGCCGAGGGCGTCCGCGTTCACGGCAGCTTCGAGCGGCTGCTGCAGGTGCTGATCAACCTGGTCGTCAACGCGAGCCGTCACACGCAAAACGGCGAGATACGTGTGGAAGCCGAGGATCTCGGCTTGTTCGAGGCGTTCCGTGTGCGGGACAACGGCGAGGGTATCTCGCCCGAGGCCGTGCCGCATATCTTTGAAAAGGGTTTTACCACAACGAACGGACAGGGGCTCGGCCTTGCGATCTGCAGCGAGACCGTCTCGCTGCACGGCGGGACGATGGAGCTTGAATCCACGGGACCGGAGGGCTCCTGCTTCCGATTCACCATCCCGAAGGAGGCCGGAAAATGAGCTATACGATCCTTTTGGTGGAGGATAACCCCCACATCATGGAGATCAACCGCGAGGCGCTCGTCATGGCGGACTATACCGTACTGGAGGCGACCGACGGGCGCGCCTGTATGGAGCAACTGGCGGCGCACGACGTGGATCTGATCGTGCTGGACATCATGCTGCCCGACAGCGACGGGCTGACGCTCTGCCGCGGCATCAAGGAGCAGTACGGCACGCCGGTACTGTTCCTTTCGGCGCTGGGGGAAAACGATCAGATCATCGAAGGGCTGCGTGCCGGGGGAGACGACTATCTCCCGAAGCCCTATGATATAGGCGTGCTGCTGGCGCGCATCGAGGCGCGGCTGCGCTCGGCAAGACGCAGCAAGCGTTTCGTCCGGTTCGACGGCCTGCGTCTGGATACGGTCTCGATGATCGCCCGGCGCGGGGAAAACGATCTTTTGCTGGCGCAGAAGGAGTTTCTGCTGCTGCTGTCGCTGGTCAAGAACGTCAACCGCCTGGTGAGCAAGGAGGAGCTATACCGCGAGATCTGGGGCGCCGACCCCGGCGAGAGCGGCAGCATCGTTTACACGACGGTCTCCCGCCTCAACAAAAAGCTGGACGAGGCGGACGCCGGTCTGCGCGTGATCCTGCACCGCGGCGAAGGATACGCGCTGGAGCAGGTGTAGATGCTCTGAATCTTACAATTATGTAAGATTCGCGTTTTTCGGTATTTTATCTGCTATAATATCTTCAGGAAGAAAAAGGCCGGCATGCTTCCTGAAGATCTTTGTTTTTGTCGGCAATATACAGACAAATTTATTTTATAAAAGGAGGAAACAAACAATGAAAAAAGCGCTTGCTGTCCTGCTGTCAATGGTGATGGCTCTGTCCGCGTTCGGCGTGGCCGCCTCGGCGTTCGACGACATCTTGACCGGATGCGATCACCCGGACCCCGAACCCATCTATACCTATGACGCGGGGGATAATTTCGCCTGGATGAACGTCGAGGGCGCGATCGACGAGGCGTTCAAGTCGTACGAATACTATTTTTGCTACGATTGCGAATTATTCCTGGTCTATGACGGAGCGGAATTCCTTGGGCATCTGTCCGAGGGTACCCTTGCGGACTACGGCCTTGAGTTAGTGGGCGACCTCTACAACGCAGGATTTCTCTGCTATCATGAGAATGCGTATCCCCTCCCCACGGAGGACCCGAACGACCCCAACATTTCCTGGCTGGACGTTTCAAACGCGACCGACGACTGGTTCAAGAACCGCACCTATGAAAGATGCCCGGTCTGCGATCAGTTTTTTGTTGAAGACGGCGGCAGGTACAGAGAGTATTCCCGGCAGGGGCTTGCACAGCTCGGGATCGTTTATCATGAAGGCATTCTCTCTTCGGCCATTCTGCTTCCCACGTACGACGACGGCACGCTGAACAACGGCACCTACTGGTTCTATAAGGATGGATTCATCAGCTGGCAGTATTTTATTAACGGTATGCCGGAAGATGACTTGCTGGTCTATCAAGATGCGTCGTATTATTACAACCCCGCCGCCAACGCGATCATCATCACCAGGGGCGATTTTTGCGAAACGTGGTATTATGCCGACGACTCGCGGATCTTCGGCTTCCTGCGGCAGGTCGGCACCGAATGCAGCCATCTGTGCGCGGAAATCATACCCGTCGGTTTCCAGCCTTGCGGCAGCAACGAAGAATTCATGATCCTGGATAACGTGACCGATCCCGCGTATCTGAACTATAGCTATTATGGTTGCCATAGCTGCGGTATGATTCTGGTTTATGATGACGGCGGTGACCTTGTCGCCGTTATGCCCGGGGATGAGCTTTCCGATCTCGGCGTTGAGTGGGGCGACTCCTACTGGCATTGGGACGAGGACGAGGACGGCCTCTGCGACAACTGCGGCGGTTACAGACTGACCGAGGACGTCTCCGACGAGAGATACTATCTTGTCGTTCCGGATGATGAGCGGACCTACCTGCGTTTCGCGGAGGTCTGGGCATGTGAAAAAGACGGCGAAACCGTATTTGACATGATGCTTGAAGGGTACCGGTTCGGCTATGACGGCGACGACGAAGAATGGGAAGCGGAATACGCGATCCTTTCCGGCTGGATCACCGCGCCGGAAGCTGACCCCGATCAGGCAGCCGCGGCAGCCGTGGACGAGCTGATCGAAGCCATCGGTGAGGTCACGCTTGAGAGCGGCGAGGCCATAGAAGCCGCCCGCGGCGCATACGACGCGCTGACCGACGGGCAGAAAGATCTTGTGAACGATCTTGATATTCTCATCGCCGCCGAGGAGACCTACGGCGATCACGTCGCGGCAGCAAACGTGAACGCGCTGATCGAAGCCATCGGCGAGGTCGCATACACCGACGAATGCAAGGCGAAGATCGACGCCGCCCGCAACGCCTACGACGCGCTGACCGACGCGCAGAGGGATATCGTGGACGATTATCTCGCGCTCACCGACGCGGAAGAGGAATACGTCGCGCTGAAGGCAGCCGCGGACGCCGCTGCCGAAGCTGCCGCAAATCGGGCAGCCGCGGACGTCGTGACCGCGAAGATCGACGCCATCGGCGAGGTCGCCTACACCGACGAATGCAAGGCGAAGATCGACGAAGCCCGCGCCGCCTACGACGCGCTGACCGACGCGCGGAAAGCGCTCGTTGAAAATTCCGAAACGCTGATCGCCGCCGAAGAGCGCTACGACGAGCTGAAGGCCGCCGCCGAAACGCCCGACGAACCGACCGAAGACGAGAACCTCTGCAAATGGTGCGGCAAGGACCATTCCGTGAACTTCTGGCAGAAGATCGTCGGCGTTTTCCACAAGATCCTCTATTTCTTCGCCCATCTGTTCGGCAGGAGATAATCAACAAAACCAATCGGGGCTGTCGCGTACCCTGCGGCAGCCCCCTGTTTATGCCCCGAACTGCGAACGAACGCCCTCCTGCGTCAGCGGCTGCGGTTCACCGGCAGGAGCCGGTCCCGTCTTCTTTGAAGGTTTCTGCTCTTGACCCGGCTCCCGTTATCCGCCGACGAACATTTATTCAATCTCCATTATTATCATTTAAGCGCAATAATTCATAATATGTTAACATTTTTTATATTATTGTTTAAATAAACTATAGTAGTATAGAAATAATAGGAATTTTGTTAATACTGCATTCAAAAATAAGCGGCAGCATCGGGCCGGAATGCTGTTTAAGATGCGAGATCCGTAAAACCGGATAACCAAACGGACAGAAAAGGAGAATCACAATGAAAAAAGCTGTGTCTGTTCTGTTGAGCGCCGTGCTTTTCGCACTGGTCCTCATCCCCGCCGCGCAGGTCGCGCAGGCGGCGGGCGCGCGCGATTATCCCACGATCATCGTGCCCGGGTATTCTTCCACCGATCTTTATCTGGACGGGGAACAATTATGGAGGCTGGATAAAGACGCGATCCTGAACACGGTGCTTGAGAAGATCGCGCAGTACGGCAGGGGGCTCGGCGAGCTCGCGCTGCAGCGGCCGGAATATCTCTGCGACGTGCTCGGGCAGGATATGCTCGACTACGTGGGGAAACTCGCCATGAATCCCGACGGAACGAGCGTTTACGACGTCGTGACCTACGAGAACGACCCGGCTCGCACGAAGTATTCTTATCTGTTCTCGCAGGAGCACGGCGACCACATCCACGAATATGAAATTATGAAGGATATCGCGAAGCAGTACGGCTCGAACGGCAACGACCGTATTTTCGCCTATCAGCAGGATTTCAGATGCTCTCAGGTAGACTGCGCTGCAAACCTCGACCGTTATATCGACGCGGTCCTTGACTATACCGGAGCAGAAAAGGTCAATCTGATCGCCGTCAGCCACGGCGGGCAGACCGTCGCGGCGTATCTCGCCATGTTCGGCAGAGAGAAAAACGTCGTCAACAATATCCTGATGATCGTCCCCGCCATCGGCGGCGTCGCGCCCGCTTACGATTTATTGAGCGAAACGGTGGTTTTTGACGAAGAGACGCTGGTCCGTTACATCGAGAATTCCGAGCTGATGGAGGAAGACGTCAACTGGCTGGTGCGCGCCAATCAGTTCGGCATTCTGGACGACGCGATCAACCTTTTGGTGCACCGTTATATCAAACAGATCCTGGGCTATTGGGGCAGCGTATGGGATTTCGTCCCGGCAGAATACTATGACGATCTGAAGAACGACCTGCTCGATCCTGTCGAGAGCGCCGATCTGATCGCAAAGAGCGATTATTTCCATCATGAGATCCTTGCAAACATCACCGAGACGTTTGCGGCGTGCGAAGACGAAGGAATGAACATCTATATCGTCGCCGGCTCGGGAATGCCGAGCCTGACCGGCCTTCAGGTACAGTCCGATTTCATCGTTCCGGTCAGCTCCTCCACGGGCGCGAAGACCGCGCCTTACGGCAAACGCTTCAGCGACGGTTATCCGCAGAGCGGCGCCGTCTGCGCGGACGAGGGGCACAACCACCTCTCGCCGGATATGTGCGTCGACGTTTCCTGCGGGTATCTGCCCGATTCCACCTGGATCATCAACGGAATGTACCACGGCAACACCTGGAAGGACCCCTACTGCCGCGAGCTTTGCAAAACGCTGCTTTTCTCGGACGAACGGATGGACGTCGCTTCCGATCCGGAATTCCCGCAGTTCAAATACAGCTCCGCGCTGAATTACGCCGTCACCGCCACGCTGAACCATTCTCCGCAGGGCTACTGGAGCCGGGACGATATCGCCCTGACGGTCACGAACCTTTCCGGGAAGTATCGCATGCGCCTGATTTCTATCTGCGTGGAAGGGACCGACGCGCGCTTCGACCTGAAAAAAGCCGTGGAGCTCGAACCCGGCGAATCCTGCACGCTGCCTATGACAGGCGCGATCCCGGGCG